>NZ_JANSHN010000011.1:17986-100845 GCF_047461655.1 Synechococcus sp. W55.1 | reverse complement strand
AGGAAGAGACTAAAATCCTGCCGTCAAGCGAATGGGGCATCAGAAACCCCATCCGCCTATGCGGTGGGGTAGTTCATCACTTGCTGCAATCCTTGGGTGGGCCTGAGGTTGGGGCAAAATCTGAGAAGGTTCCCCTGGCTCTCCGGAGATTTTCGGTACATACCTTTACAGAATTCTCGATGCCCGCTTATGTCTATTGAGTCGGATCGCACTCCTTCCCCGGAGCTGCTGCAGATGGCGCGCTGGTTGGCAGGAGACTTCAGCAACCAAGAGCAAGCCTGGGAAAATCCACCGTTTTTCGCCCAGATCCGGGTGGCCTATCGCCCCTTGCCGGCCCACGTTTTGGGCGGGATCGGCTTTTATGTGGAGCAAGCCTACAGCGGCCATTTGGAGGATCCCTATCGGCAGGCGGTGGTGGAGTTGACTCAGGCGGGCGATGGGATCCTGATTCGCAACTATCGCCCTTTGGAGCCGCAGCGGTGGCGGGGCTGTGCTCGGGAGAGGGCAGACCAACTGAGTCAACTGAGGGCTGCCGATCTGGCCTATCTAGAGGGGTGTGATGTGCAGGTGAAGAGGCAGGCATCCCTCTTTGTCGGCGTGACGGAGCCGGGGTGCCGGTGTTGCGTGGTGCGCAACGGCCAAACCACTTATCTGCAGACCACCTTGCACCTGAGCGAGAGCGAGTTTTGCAGCCATGACCGAGGGATGGATCCCATCACCCACCGACAGGTTTGGGGGGCCCTGGCGGGCGCTTTTCGCTTCCAAAAGGTAGTCGATTGGCAGGCGGAGCTAATGCTGTAGGCTGCAGCCCATCCAGCCCCACAACTCCACAGTTGACGACGGTATTGCGCACTCTCCCTCAGTCGGCCTTGTGTACACTGTCTTTGGCCGGGATCCAATATTGCCGCGCGATGCTTCCGGGTTCGAGCATGCTGGCAATGGGAATGTTCTTTGCCGCTTGCAGACAGGATACGCTCCTTATCGGCTTAGTGTGGGTGTTCAATGCAGGTGAGGTCAAGCCCAAAGAATGAGCCACGGTCTGGGCGGGCTTGGCACAGCCCTTGGGGAATGGCAATCGCCCTAGTTGGGATCTTGGCCTTGCTGCTGCTCGGTGCCGGCTGTTCTGGCCAGGGGGAATCTGCAGCTTCCCCCCCTGCGTTGATCCCTCTCCCACCTCAACCGGGAACCGAGTCGATTCCCATGCCGGTGCGTACCCTGGGCAACAGCCGCTTCAAGCTCCTGGGCCTGACAGTGGGGGTGGCCGGGAGCGGAGCTGAGGTGTTACTGGATACCGGCTCGGCAGGTTTGCGCATTGTAGCGACGGCGGCAGGTCGCTTTGGCCTGGAACGGACGGGGATCCCTTCCACTGTGACGTTCGGAGATGGCACGCAATTTATCGGGGTGTTGGCCCGCGCCCCCTTCAGCATAGGAGGGATCCCCAGTCGGGAGCCGGTAACGATTCAGTTGATCGACCGGATCACCTGTGTGGACGCCCTGGTGGCCAGTTGTTCAGAGAACTTGTTTGGAGAAGGGCGGCCCTTCGCCGGGATCCTAGGCACGTCCTTGGATGAGCGCAGCCCCGACCGCGAGCTGTTTAGTCCGCTCACCCGCCTTCCGGGCAATTTCCGCTCTGGGTACATTATTCAAACGGGGGGCTTCAACTCCACCCAGGGCCTGTTCACGGTTGGCCTAACGGCTGCCAACACCGTCGGCTTCAATTTCCGGCAGTTTCCCCAGGTGGGAAGCTTTCCCGACGGCACCCCCATCTGGCGGGATGAGGCTTTACAAGTGGCCTACAGCATCAGCAACACTTCTATTCAAAATGCTCTCAGCCCCACCGTTTTTGACAGTGGTTCTTCCGACATTTTTCTCAACGTCAGGCTGTTGGGGGCAGCTCCCTTCTCCACCTCGACCTTACCCCCTGGGGCAGAGTGGCGAGCGGTATTGGCGGGAGCTTTCGAGTATCGCATTCGAGTTGGCTTTCCCATTACGCCCAGTCGAGATCGGATTTTCGTCAACGGCAACCAGGGGGTGCAACTGTTGGGCATGCCGCTGTTTTTCAATATCGACGTTGCCTTCGATGTTGAGGGCGGGCGGATCGGCTTTCGCGTGCGTTGAGACAAAGTTGTTTTGAACCATCCCAAACGTTAACGTTGGGTTCAATTGCGGAGAAAAACTTGCCATGTTCGGTCGAGCCTTGAAAACCGGGAACAGCACGCCGCGCAGATGGCCTTGGGTTTGGGGACTGCTGTTGTTGTGTTGGTTGGGGCTAGGTGGGCCAGGGTGGGCCGTGAGCTTAGGGGATCCCTTGCCCGAATGGGCACAGCCCATGCCGGTGGGGCGACAGCGCTTGCGGGGGGTGGAGCAATACCGAGGTCAAGAGCAGATCCGCGCCTATGGAAACGAAGCGGGACGGGTGTTTTGGATTCAAATCCACAGTCATTCAAACTTACCCCCGGATTACCGGGAGTACTTGGGCGAATACCAACACTTTCCGGTAGAAGTCGTAGAAGTGGTGCCCTTGCGAGCCCGACGGCTGCGCTTCCGTCAGGGGGATCGCAGTGCTGAGTGGCAGGTGGTGGGCATGAGCGGTCGGTTTCAGGCAGAGGCGATCAGCGAAGATTTGGCCCCGCAGCCGTGATTTCCACCTTGCCTTGCCCCACAAGCACCGGCTGCTGTGAGGCTCGAGACCGTTCTGCCAACAGTTGCCTGCATAGGGGCAGGATCTCGTCCAAGACCGCTTGGGCGGTGGGGTAACGGGCATCTGCGTCGGGAGCAACCATGCGCTCCAAAATGGCCAGCAGGCGGGGATCCCCGAAGCCGAAGGGGATGGCTTCTGCCAAAGGTTCGCCGATCTGCGGCAACGTCCCTACGGACATTTCCACCGCCACCCGTCCAAGGGCGAAAATATCACTGTTGAAGCGGGGGCAGCCAGACAACTGTTCAGGGGGAGCATAGTCGCTGGTGCCGATGAAGACACCGGGGAAGCGATCTTGGCCGGGCTGGTTGCCAATGTGTTGGATGGCACCGAAATCGATCAGGGTGAAGTGGGTACGTTGGCCTCGTCGGGTTTGGATGATATTTGGGGGTTTGATATCGCCGTGGATAACGCCGTGCTGGTGGACAAAGACAAGGATCTTGAGAAGCTCACAGAGGAAGTAGGCGGTTTGGGCCGGCGACCAGATCACTCCCCGATTGGCGTGTTGCCGCAGCGAGGATCCCCGGACAAAATCTTGCACGGTGTAGAACTGCCCGTCTTCTTCAAAGTGGGCCAACAGCTTGGGAATATGAGGATGGTGGCCCAGCTTCTCCAGAATTTTAGCTTCCCGCTCAAAGGCTGCCCTGGCAATTTCGGCTATTTTTTCGTGTTTCCCGGTTCGGTCTTCCTCTGCTTTGTCATCCATGCGTCGCAGGCGCTTGACCACACAGAGGGGATGGCCGGGGCGATGGGTATCGCGGGCTAGGTAGGTTTGGCTAAAGCCGCCGATGCCGATCAAACGTTCCATTTGGTAGCGCCCATTGCCAACCTGGTTCGGTTGCTTGTCAGCACAGGCTCCCTGGGCCGCGCCCAAAGCAAGTTGCGAGCGAATGCGGGCCAGCACAACCTCTGGAACGAAAGGCTTGGTGAGGTAGTCATCTGCCCCTAGGTCAAAGGCGGCCACCATTGCCGCTGCATCGTTGTAGCCGGAAAGAATCAGCACCGGCAACTCCGAGCGGGAACGGGCCGAGCGGATCATCTGCAACAGCTCCAGCCCATTCAGCTCCGGCAGCGCCAACTCCATCAGCACCAGATCTGGCGATTGATGAATGATGGCTTCCAAAGCCTTAGTGCTGTTCTGCGCTTCAAGGACGCTGTACCCAGCTTGCTCAAGGTGGGATCTCAACTGCCGGTTAACCGCGGGATCCCTGTCCACCAGCAGAATTTTGCCAAGCCGTTTTGCAGAGGTCATCGCAAGCGCCCGCGCAGCCCTGAGCTGAGTATATCCAATCATGCCGTTCCTCAACGGTGTTCCCCATCTGCATAAGGTGCAGGCAAAGTACACATCAGCCCTATGCACCTGGGCCTTTGTCGGCAACTATGACAAAGGTTACGTCGTAGCCCCCTCTCTTGATTGTCACTGGATTGTCACTGGGGTAGAAGAAAGGGATCCCTGGCTAAGTATCGATGGTAAGGTTATCATGGAAAGGAGTTTAAACGCAGAGTTTCTCAATGAGCCTACTCCAGCAAAAAGTTGAGGCTACACTCAATCACTTCTTCGTCAAGGAGCTAACTCAAGAAGAGCTCACCTTCTATGAGTATAGTTGCAGGCCAAACCCTCTTCCAGATCTAGGAGAGGAGCAGAGGGCTCTCTCCAAGATTTGTAATCAGCTAGGTGTAATGGCTGTTCGTCTGGGAAATCGCATCATAACCCGAGAAAAAGTTCCGGCCAGTAAACTCAAAACAGAGGAATGGGAGTTGGAAGAGCTTGGTTCTAAGGCTCTAGATTGTACAGACCCTACAGAGAGACAGGCTCTAGAAACTTTCGAGCGCAAGAAACTAGATTGGAGTCTAAGATCTAAGTACAAAAGAACAGAGATTGAGCGATCAACAGGAGGAGGATTGATCTGGTGGGTTACGGGTCTGGAAGGAGTAGAACGGATTAAGGACTCGGAAAAACCACTTTGCGGAGATGGGTGGGAGGTTCACAGAAGAAGAGAGCTAGACGTTGTTATTAGACAAGATAAGAAGCTCTATCTAGAGATCGACATCCGATACCATTTCTACAGCCCATGGACGCTGCATGAGTGGCTGGAAAAATACCCAGATGTCTCAATTGAAATTGTACGAAACACATACAGGACAAAAAATAATAAATACCCAACTTGGGAGTATCGAGGCATTATTTCCAATCAGTCGCCAAGGGAAGTATGGTTAGCGGAGCTAAACACTAGCTTAGCGGATTATCATGTACAGAAGTACGGAGCAACTCCAGAAGAAGTTGATGGCTCTCTGGTGGTTCAAGTGGTCTCGAGAGAACGCAATTTCAGACAAAAGTCAGAGCCTATCCTTCATCTATCGCGGAGACTGTCGCCTGTTTTAACTTTGGAGATGCTAGCAAGTATAGAAGATCAAAGATGGACTGGCAAAAAAGTTAGCTCCTTGGTTAGCGAGCACATCAGAAAAAGTTTAGAAGAGAGATTGAAAGAGTCTAAAGAGACCGCAAAAACTATTATAAAAAATATCTACAATATTTCTGACTTTCAGGCTGATCCCCTAAAAGCAGAAGGATACATTATGCCAAGGCCAAGGCTATTGGGGTTTGGTCATAGACAAGTCCAAAACCCCGCGAGAGTTAGGTACCAAGGATGTGCAAGAGTTGGCGAGACAAAGTTTGGACTTCTAAATCTTGACGATAATAAACGTGAGTATCCTACTGAGGTTCGCAAGTGCCTACTTGAAGTAGCTAAAAAGAGCGGAGCAAGAGTTGAAATAGACTTTTACGCAACCCGTCAAGATTTGCCTGAAGGCGACCTTGCTCAACAGAGGTTTTGGCAAAGCTGGGCCGACAAAGGGATCAAAACCGTTCTGGTTGTCATGCCCTTGTCGCCTAATGAGCACAAGCAAAAGATCCGCTTGCAAGCACTTCGAGCAGGAATAGCAACTCAGTTTATGATTCCTGGAGCTGACCCCTACAAAGCTCTAAATGTCGTACTAGGACTTCTGTGTAAAGCTGCGTGGCAACCCGTGTTGCTTGAACCCCTCGATCATCCTGAGTGCTCCGAGCTTACCATTGGTTTTGATGTGGGGACGAATCGAGAGCTTTACTACGGAACCTCTGCCTTCGCGGTACTGGCCAATGGTCAAAGCTTAGGCTGGGAGTTGCCCGATATACAAAGAGGAGAAACTTTTTCCGGCGAGGCAATTTATCAAACCGTGTCCAAGCTCGTCAATAGATTCTACAACAAATTTCATCGATACCCTAGAAAGGTTCTTTTGATGAGGGATGGCTTAGTTCAAAGAGGCGAATTTGATAAAACAATTGAGGAACTAAGAAAAGAAAAGATTGCTGTGGATATTGTTGGGGTGCGCAAAAGTGGCGCGAGAAGAATGGGGATTCAAGAAGAAGGCAGATATAAAGATGCTGCGATAGGCACCATTATTTTCAATCACCCTAAAAAGTCATTTACTCTAGTAACAAGTCAGCCCATCAAGAAGGGTTCAGGCTCCATTGGGAGTGCAAGGCCATTGCGAGTTATTCACGAATATGGAAGCACCCCCTTGGAAGTACTGGCCCTGCAAACCTACCATCTTTCTCAGCTTCATCCTGCTAGTGGGTTTCAGCCTTGCAGGCTCCCTTGGGTGTTGCACTTTGCCGACAAAAGCAGTAAAGAGTTCCAGCGCATTGGCAACAGCATTTTTAGTGTGCTGCAGAACATAAACCGAGAGAAGTTGATTGCCGTCTAGCCAAGGGAGGGGATCCCCACCTGCCGGCCTTGCTAGGATTGGGGGGGTGGTTGGTGTTGCGGCTATGGAGATGAATGAGGTCTGGAAGACCTTTCTGAGCAATCCTGTTCCGTTCTGTGGCGGTTTTCTCAGCGGCCTGCTGCGTTTGGATGTGAAGCAAGATCCGCTGCGCAGTTGGCTGGAGTCCCAGGGGCTGAGGGTGGAGGAGCCCCCGCCTTCCGGTCGCTCCGACGGCCCCCAATCCATTTCCATTGAATAGGCGTACTCAATCGGCGGGCAGAGAGTAGGGATCCCTTCCAAAGGGTTACTCACGGTCGTGGGAAGCGCTCCGATCCCGGCAGAAGCAGTGGCAAGAAGGGCAACAAGAGCAGGGTTGCGAGGTGAGCTGATGTTCCCTGAACAGTCCCAATTCAGGAAGCGGCAGGGATCCCTTCGAGGCTGGGGCTATCTCGGCGGGGTGGTGTTCCTGGCAACGGGACTGGTCGGTCTGCCGTCAGGGGATCCAGCCGTGGCCCAATCGGCTCCCTCTTCTCTTGCCAGCTCTGATCCCCAAGCTTGGCTGGAGCGCTACAACGCCGCTCTAGAGCAATTGCCCCCTTTGCCCAACTTGCAATATCGCCAGCAGGTGCGGGTGGAGGGATCCCAAACCTTCACGGCCACCTTGGATGTGCTCTACCGCCGCGACGGCAGTTGGCAGGCTTGGGTCGCCGAAGGCGATCGCATCCGCCTCTTGGATTCGCGCCAATTGGAAGTGGTGAACCAATCGGATCTGCTGGAGCTGTATTCGGTGTATGTGAGCCGACCCGAAGCCCTCTTGCCCTCGGTGAGCTTTCACTTAAAGGCTGATCCCAGCCGCTATCGCGTTCTTTCCTCAGAACCGGCGACTTTGGCAGGATCCCCTGTCCAGCATTTGCGCCTAGAACCCATTCAGGAGGGCCAGTTGCGGGAGCTGTGGCTGGATCCGCAGTCGGGGCTGCCGCGGCAGGTGTTGTTGTTTTTGTCGGGGGTGTGGGGACAGGCTTATGCCCTGATGGGGTTTGTGGCTGTACCGGGCCCAGGGGGAGAGCGCTACTGGCTGCCGGAGAGCACTCGCATCAACTTGGGCTATGGGTTTTGGACCTTGGAGGGCTTGAACCGCCGCGTGTTCAGGGGATCCCTTTCCATCCAGCACGACTATCAGGACTACCAAATCCTACCGGAAGGTGGGGAGTTGCGCTTTTTGCCTTCGCAGCCCCCTGTAGATGCCCCGCCGGTGGTAGCCGGCCTGCCGGGGAGTCCATCCCCGATTGAGTTGGGGGACGTGCAACCCTTGGGGGTGGACGAGCAAGGTAACCAACAGTTCAAACTGGGCTTGGGCAGACGCACGGCTGCAGATACCCCCTTGGCAGACCGCATCGCTGCCTTTAACCTAACCCGACCGGCCAGCCGCAACGCATTAACCCAGATCGATACCTTGGCCTTCTTGCCTTTGGGCGGCGACCAGTTGCCCATCTATCTCTTCCAATTCGACACAGGCCGTCCCCTCTCGCCCCTGCAAGGGGTGGAGCGCCCGCGGGTGGATCCCAATGAGGTCTTCGCTCCCAGGCCGCCTGCCATCAGACTCTTCGGAGATTAGTTCCCCAATGCTGATAGATGCTGCCTATGGGGTGATCCCCATCCTGCCCCGCCCGCCCGCCCAGGAAGCTCCCGGACCCGGCTCTTCGCATTTGTATCTGCTCATCCAGCACCAGAAGGGGCATTGGGCTTTCCCAAAAGGGCACAAGGATAGCTCCGAAAGCGACCTGGAGGCGGCACAGCGAGAATTGCGTGAGGAAACCGGCTTGACCGACTACCAGCTCCTAACCCTGCCCGGCCAGCCTGACCCTCTGACGCTGCAGGAAGCCTACACCTTTACGGATCCCGAGGGGAACCGAGTGGCCAAAACCGTTACCTACTACGTGGCCTTGTTGCCGCCCCAATTTCCTCCTCCGGCCCTGCAGGTGCAACCGGAGGAGGTGGCCGCCTACCGCTGGTGCTCCTACCCCGAAGCCTTGGAGCAGATCAGCTTTGAAGAAAGTCGGCAACTGCTGCGCCGCTGCCAAGCCCACCTGGAGCAGCTTTGGAAATTGGAGAAGACCTAAGTTCCGTATTTTTACGGAAGAGGTTTATCGGGGTTACCTTTATCTTGTCTTGCAGGCTTTCCGTGGGAAGTTCCCGAGTAAGAAAGCCAGCAGACAATCTGAGGGCTAGCCTTCACCTTTAGAGATTGGCTGATGAGCAATAGTCATCGATCTCCCCAGGAGGAGAGTTTTTCTGAATACGGATTGAACGCTGAAACTGCCTTTGAGTTCGTGCAGCCTTGGCCGTCTTGTTGGGCTTGGCTCATCTAAAGATCTCGTCTGGGTCAGGGCTGGGCTTGAACTGTATTCTGGAAAGCATTTTTTCACCGGCTTGTGGGGTAGCTAAGACTTCAGTCGTGTCATCAACCTCAGCGCAGGAAATTGTCCGAGCACGTCCTCTCGACCCATGAACCGTCCCCCCGTCTGTACAGAAGTCTCGGCCCATCTGCTGAACGCAGAGGTCAGCTTCACAGGAGTTGTTCGGTATTTCAGTGCCTTGGACAAAGGGGAGGGGCTGGGCACTTGGTCATTGGTGTTTCACCAAGGTCGCCTGGGGTTTGCTCACCACAGCTTGGAGCCCTTGGAGCGCTTGGATCGCCACCTGCGTCGGCTCAGCCATCAAGTCTTTTCTCTGACTCGCCAAAATTGCCTACGCATCCATCGGCAGGTGGAGGCGCTATTGGCTCAGGAGACTGGGCCTCTACCTGCAGACCTTCTGGGGCTGAGTTGGATGGTAACGGAGCAACTGCTGCCTTGGGAAGCTGCGCGCAGGTTGAATGCTTGGATCGGCGAGGAGGTGCTGCAAAATCTGTTGCTGGTTCCAGGGGGCTTTCAGCAGGAGATCATCCCACTGGACAACGTGCCCACCCTGGGCCAGTGGGATGGGGGATCCCTGCTCGACCTGATCCAAAAGCGGCTACGGGCATGGCAATCTTTGGGGCCTGAGATCACCTCCCCCTACCAACGGCCCTACTTTGCCAGCCGGGCCCAGGCAGAACGCCTTCCCGCCGAGCAACAGGAACGGCTAGGCCGGTTACTGAAGGGGTTTAGCTTCCGCCAGTTGAGCGCCCTTCTCGATCAAGACGACCTCCAGATCGCTCGCCGCCTACATCCTCTGGTCAAAGCCGGTATCCTTGTCCTGCGGGATCCCCAGCCCCCCTTTGATCGGCTGCCCAAAACCTACTCGGCCAAGCTTGAGACAGAATCACAGCCCTCAGAAACTCCCACCGTCCCTCTTCACCTGGCCAACGGGCTTGCAGATCTAGGCCCATCTCCCCAAGCCTCGAAAACCTGGATTGTGGCCTGTATTGACGACAGCGAAGCCATGCTCAGCGAGTTGCAGCGGTTGTTGGAAGGGCACAACCTGGTCATTCACACCATCAGCGACTCTTTGAAAGCCCTGATGAAGCTGACCACCCTCAAGCCAGATTTGATCCTGCTGGACGTGGGTATGCCCAACGTGGATGGCTACCAATTGTGCAGCCTCATCCGCAAATCCTCCGTGTTAAAGGATGTGCCGGTGGTGATGGTCACAGGCCACAAAGGTCTGATCGATCGGGTGAAGGCGCGCCTGGCCGGTGCCACCGATTACCTGACCAAGCCCTTTCGGCAGGAAGAATTGCTGCAGATGGTGTTTCGCTATCTCAGCTAGGGATCCCTCTAAAGGTTCGTCGAAAAAGAGATAAGGAGATGTCGATCATGGTGAAAGTTCTTGTGGTGGAAGATGTGGCCTCGGAGCGACAGCTCATCAGCGATTACCTCCGCTCAGAAGGCTATCAGGTGGTAGCGGTGGCCAACGCCCAAGAGGCATTGCAGCAGATCCGCAACGACAAACCCGATGTGGTGCTGACGGACTTGGTCATGGAAGGCATGAGCGGGCTGGAATTGTGCCGCCAAATCAAGAAAAACCCGGAAACCCAAAAGTTGCCCGTTGTGGCCTGTACTTCTAAAAATCAAGAGCTGGACAAACTCTGGGGCATGAAGCAAGGGATCGATCTTTATCTGACCAAGCCTTTTACCCGCGAAGACATTTTGCGGGCCGTGAAATCAGTAGTGCTCAGCCCGAGCTCATGATTTTTGCCACTCCTGTCCTTGCTGAGCTGCGCCTCCAGTTAGGATCCCTGTGATTATCACGAATTGTTCTTAGGAGATGTCTTAGAATTGGCAGAGCGAGAACGGCAATGGCGGTAGCTTTCTCCCCACACAGCCCTACTTCTACCCGTACCGGCGAGCTGTACTTACATCTACAGTTGGGGGTAGACTGTCGGGCCCTTTTGCCCATGGCATTTGCCCAGGAAGCTCTAATTGTTGGCCCGCACCACTTTACCCTTCTCCCCAACCAGCCCGCATGGGTGCTGGGCTTGTTCAACTATCGCAATCGCATTCTCTGGGGACTGGATCTGCCGCAATTTCTCGGCCTAGAGCCCTTGGACTTTGGGCAGCCCGAACACCACTTGGTGGTGATGCGCCCAGAATTTGGGGGCTCTGCATCGCCAGTGCGAACAGGCTTGGGCCTGGCAACCCAACACGTGAAAGGAGTAGCTCGAGTGCCCGCCGAGGAGATCCAACCCTTAACAAAAGCCCAGGCAGCACAAAACAACTTTCGACTGGAGAACTTCTACGACTCTTGCAAAGGGCTGGTGTTGGAAGGGGATGAGCCTCTCTGGGTGCTCGACCCTCTTGCCATTGTCCAAAAGCTCAACTCAGTTGATTCCTCGGCAAACCCTTGATCTTGGCGACCTTTTCCCCGACTTACCCTCACTTAAAGGCAAAATTCTATGGTTTCCTTCCGTCCCCTCTTTCTCAGGCCTGCTCCATCTTCCCGGCCCCAACGCAAAGTCGCGGGATCCCGCCTGGCCCTGGCAATCAGTTTTCCTCTGGGCATCAGCTCCCTGCTGTTTGCCGTCTCTGCCGGCAGCGTAGCCCGCACCTATTTCGAGTTCGAGCCGGCGATCTCGCGGCAGTTCACCCTGCAAAACCTGAGCGATCAGGTGATCTATTTGGATGAAGTCTTGACCATGTCTGCCCGCATGGCCGCTGCCAGCGGGGATCTGTCCTGGGAAGAGCGCTACAACATCCATGTCCCTCAGTTGGATGAGGTGCTGGCGGAGATTCAGCAATTGGATCCCGCCTCTTACGAAGCCTATGCAGCCAAAACCACAGCAGCCAACATCAAGCTGGTGGAGTGGGAAGTGCAGGCTTTTGATCTGATTCGGGCCGGCGAGCAGGAACGGGCTTTCAACTTGCTGCACAGCCCTGAGTACGAAGAGCAAAAGCGCATCTACGCCGAAGGGATCAACCAAACCCTGGAGGCCATTCGCAGCAACATTCAGGCCAGCGTCCAGCTTTACGAGCAAGAGCTGCTGCAGGCTTTGATCTTTTCCGGCATCAGCTTCCCGATTCTGCTGCTGAGCTGGGGGATCATTTTGATCCTGGTGCGCAACTTTGTGCGGGAACGCAACGCCACCTACGAGCGACAAGTTTCCGACACCCGACTGGCCCAGCGGTTTGCCGATATTGCCCGGATTCGCCAAGAGCAAGAGCTGATCGATCCCCTAACTGACTTGTTGGGCGAGATGCGCCAGCGCTTCGGTGCCGAACGAGTGGCCTTCTATCGCTTGACCGCTCCCGAAGAGGCGCAGGTTATCGCTGAATCTCACGACAGCCGCCTGCCCGACACCTTGGGCACCCTCCTCCGCAGGATCCCGGCTCCGATCCAGCAGGCTCTCCACGGCGGGCAAGTTTACGCTTTTGGCCCGGTGCCTAGGCCAGATCTGGGCGCCGACTACCTGCAGAGGCTGGCCACAGCCCAACTGAAAGCCGAGATGATAGCGCCGGTGGTGCGTGGCGATGAGCTTTACGGTTTTTTGGCAATAGGCCGCGCCCAAAGCCAGAGCTGGTCTGACGAAGAACAGAAAACCTTGGCAGAGCTGGCCAACCGCCTGGGTCAAGCTTTGGGTAACCTGGGGGCGCTGGAGCAAAAAGCCGTGGCCGCCCAGGAACGGGAGCGGTCGGAAGCGCTGCAAAGAGAGCTGCTGCAGCTTATCAGCGAGGTCACAGAAGCCTCGCGGGGGGATCTCACGGTGCGGGCGCAGCTAACAGCCGGACAAGTTGGCATCATGGCGGACTTTTTCAACGTCATTATCGAGAGCTTGCGCGACATCGTGATTCAAGTGCAGCAGGCCGCCGGTCAAGTCAACCAATCCATTGGTCGTGACGAGGCAGCCATTCGCGAGTTGGCCGAAGCCGCTCTCCGACAGGCCACCCAAATCGAAGAGACCTTGCGCTCTGTCGAGCAAATGACGCTCTCAATCGAGGAGGTAGCCGATAAAGCCCAACAGGCCGCCACCGTTGCCGAATCTGCCGCCGCCACGGCCATCAACAGCAGCTTGACTATGGATCGCACAGTGCAAAACATCCTGCAACTGCGGGAAACGGTGGCCGAAACGGCCAAGAAGGTGAAGCGGCTGGGGGAATCTTCCCAGCAGATTTCCAAGGTGGTGTCCTTGATCAACCAGATTGCGCTGAAAACCAACCTCTTGGCGGTGAACGCCAGTATCGAGGCAGCCCGTGCCGGCGAAGAAGGGCGAGGTTTTGCGGTGGTCGCCGAGGAAGTCGGGGCACTGGCGGCCCAGTCGGCAGAAGCCACCCGCGAGATCGAGCGCATTGTGGAAGGGATCCAACGGGAAACCGGCGAGGTGGTACAGGCGATGGAAACCAGCACCGGCCAGGTGGTGGAGGGAACCCGCTTGGTGGAAGCAGCCAAGCAGAGCCTGGGACAAATTGTGGAAGTCTCGCGGCAGGTGAACCAGCTCTTTCAGGCCATTGCCCGCTCCACCGATGCCCAGGCAGATGCATCTCAAACGGTGCGCCAGTTGATGCAGCAAATCGCCAACATTGCCGCCCAGACGGCGGCAGCCTCGCAGCAGGTGGCCAACTCTCTCC
Organism: Synechococcus sp. W55.1; assembly: GCF_047461655.1. Classification (NCBI taxonomy): domain Bacteria; kingdom Bacillati; phylum Cyanobacteriota; class Cyanophyceae; order Synechococcales; family Synechococcaceae; genus Synechococcus; species Synechococcus sp. W55.1. The sequence goes on along the minus strand of NZ_JANSHN010000011.1, from coordinate 87,357 downwards.
AGGCTACGGTGGCGGTTGCCCGTCAGTTGCAGACTTCTGTGTCCACCTTCAAGGTGGGGGAGGCGGTTTAGCATGGGGCCGAATCCCACTTCCCTCGACCCACGCGAGTGGCAGGTTAGGCTGCAGTTTTTGGACGAAGCCCAGGCTTACCTCGACACCCTGGAGGCAGGGGTGTTGGGCCTGGGATCCCAGAGTTTGGATCGCCCCCGTTTGGATCGCTTGCTGCGGGCTGCTCATTCCATCAAGGGCGGGGCGGCCATGATGGGCTTTCCGGTGCTTAGCGACTTGGCCCATCGCCTGGAAGATGGTTTCAAGATCTTGCAGGTGGATCCCCAAAAAGCCGACCCCGCAGTGGAGCGCAACCTCTTGGCGGCGTTGGATTGCATGCGCCAAATAGCCCAGCAGCACCGCCAGCAGCGGCTTTTGGACGAATCTTGGCTGGCAGAGCGGGTGCAGCCTCTTTTCGATCAATTGCGAGAGCAGTTGGGAGAGTTGCAGCCTGAGGACAACGTCCAAGTCCTGGCAGCAGAGGCCGGGGGCGATATGCGGGTGCTGCTGTTTGCAACCGAGGTGGAGGCCTGTCTGCAGCGGTTGGAAGGTGTGCTGGCCCACCCCGAGCAGCCCTGTTTGCGGGAGGAGTTTCTCATTGCTGCCCAAGAGCTGGGGGCGCTGGGGGAAATGTTGGATCTGCCTGCCTTTGCCACCCTGTGCGGCTCAGTAGTCCAAGCTCTGGAGACGCTGGCGCCAAATGCCAAGGAGCAGGTGTTGCCCGTTGCTCAGGCGGCTTTACAAGCTTGGCGACGCTCGCAGGCCCTGGTGCTGGTCGGTCAGGTCGCTCTTCTCCCCAGCTCCTGGGATCCGGCAGAGCCTCCAGTTTCCCCCCCGCCAGAAGCCCCTCCCCCTGCAATGGCAGGAGCCACCGAGCTGCCGGATTCGATTCCAGCCGGGGCCAAAAGCGCTGCCGAGATGCTACGGGTGCCGGCTCGCCCTCTGGAACAGTTGGGGGAGCTGTTGGGAGAGCTCATAGGGGAGCGCAACCGCTTAAACAGTCGCCTGCAACGGCTGCGGGAGCTGGTCAGCTTGTTCAAACGGCGGGTTCGCACTCTAGAAGAAACCAACAGCCGCCTGCGCAGCAGCTACGACCGCGTCGCTGCCACCGTGCCTGCTTCTGTGCTCTTGAAAAAAGAAGGGGATCCCGGCCTGACCTTGGCCGATACCTTTGACCTCTTGGAGATGGATCGCTATGGAGAGATGCACCTGCTGACCCAAGAGGTGATGGAAACCGTTGTGCAAATTGATGAGGTAACCCACGATATCGACACCACCCTGCAGGAGACCGAAGGCAGCGCCCGCCAGCTCAGCCGCCTCTCCAGGCAAATGCAAACCCGTCTCGACCAGGTGCGCATGCAGCCTCTATCGGATTTGACGGATCGCTTCCCCAGAGCGCTGCGGGAGCTGAGCTTAGCCCATGGCAAGCCCGTGGAGCTGCGGGTCTTGGGGGGATCCACCCTAATCGAGCGCTCGATTTTGGAGGCCTTGGCGGATCCCTTGTTGCACTTGGTGCGCAACGCCTTTGACCACGGCATCGAGGCTCCAGACACCCGCCTGGCCCAGGGCAAGCCGGCCAAGGGCCTCATCGAAATTGCCGCCAGCCAACGGGGCAACCGCACTCTGATCACGGTGCGAGACGATGGGGCAGGGATCTGTCTGGATAAAATCCGGGCCCGCGCCTTGCAGATAGGGTTTTCCGCTGCCGACCTGGCTGAGGCCAGCTCCCAGGAGCTGCTGGAGTTGATCTTCCAGCCGGGCTTCAGCACCGCCGAGCGAGTCAGCGAGCTATCTGGACGGGGAGTGGGTCTAGACGTGGTACGCACCAACCTGCAACGAATTGGCGGCCAGGTGCAGGTGGAATCTTGGCCGGGACGGGGCACGCTGTTTACCCTCACTCTGCCCGTTTCTTTGAGCGTCACCCGCGTGCTGCTGACAGAATGCCAGGGGTTGATGTTGGCTTTTCCGGCCAACGCAGTGGAAGAATTGCTTATCCCCCCGCAGTTGCCTGCCGATTCCTTTCTCTGGGAAGGGGAGCAGATCCCTTTAATTCCTGTGGGCCACTGGTTTCGCTTCGCGCGCTGGCAGCCTCGCCGGGAAATTGACGAGACCCCCCTTCTCGACCGACCTGTGGTGCTGCTGGTGGTAGAAGACAACCGGCCCTATGGCCTGTTGGTGGATCGCTTTTGGCGGGAGCAAGAGGTAACTCTGCGCCCGGTGGAGGGAGGTCTGCCTCTGCCGTCGGGATTCTCCGGCTGTACGGTTTTGGCCGATGGGCGAATCGCTCTTTTCGTGGATCCGCCTGCCCTCTTGAGCTGGCTGCTCGCCCAGCGGGATCAGCCCTGTCAGTCGGCAAGGGATCCCCTTCCCCAGCCCAGGTTTGCCGCCCAGCCCACCCTGCTGGTGGTGGAAGATTCGGTCAACGTGCGCCGCTTCTTGGCCATGACCCTAGAAAGAGCAGGGTTCCGGGTTGAACAGGCTCGCGACGGACAAGAGGCCCTCGAGCACTTGCAGAGAGGAATTCCCATCCGAGCGGTGATTACCGACATTGAAATGCCGCGGCTGGATGGCTTTGGCTTGCTGGCCCAGATTCGTGCCCACCCCCTGTATGACCAGCTTCCCGTGGTCATGCTCACCTCCCGCAGTGGCGAGAAACACCGCCAACTGGCCCAGCGGCTGGGAGCCAGCGCCTACCTCTCCAAGCCCTTCCAGGAACAGGAGCTGATCCAAAAGCTGCGGCAACTGCTGCAACCAGCCTCTTCGGCACCTTCCACCGGCGTTTTGATGGCGAGGTAGTCCATGCCCCTGCTTTCCCCTCTGCGCCTGCGTCGTCTGGCTCGGCAAGAACAACTGAGAAACCGGCAGACCTTGATTACTTTCCAACTGGGCTCCTACTGCTTCGGCCTCCCTGTTGATCGGGCGCGGCGAGTTTTTAGCTGGGCAGAGTTTCAGCTTGCTCAGGAGGGCGGCCCCCAGCTTTTGGATACCGGTCGTTTGTTGCTGGGCCGAGGGATCCCTTTTCAACCGGAAGGGGTTATTCTGTTGCAGCCAGGCAGTTCTGAGGACGGATTGTCCGACCAGATCGACAACCCAGAAACAGGGGCTCTGCCCATTCCCACTCAGCCCCTCCTGCGCCGTCTGCCCTCTTCCCAGTTGCAGCCTCTCCCCAGCCGCTATGCAGCTCAGGCCCGCCAAAGGGGTATTGTGCAGTGGATCCCGCCAGTTGAAGGTCAGCTCCCCCTGTTGGTGTTCGACCCTCATCTCTGGCCTGTCTGTTCTTGAGCGGGGAGAGGGGGCAGTTGCAGTTCTGGATTCTCCACGCGGGTTAGCTCCCAGCGGAAGTGCTCCCCACCCCGTCGCTGCCAATTCAATCGGAAGGGTTGCTCCAAGGCGTTCACCTGATCCCGCGTCAGGTTGGCTAAGGGGCCGCCGGATCCCTCGATCACAAACCAGAGAGTGGCCTGTCCTTGGCGACTGGGATCCCCTGGGCCGAGCTGCACCTGCAGCGCTTGGGGTTGGAGGCGCAAGCGAAAAAATTGCCCGAAGATCTCGCGGCTGTAGGCCAGCGCCCGCTGCTTATCCAGGCCCCAACCATCGCTATAGGCCTCAGAGACCAGCATCTCCACCTGATCCCAGTTGCGCTGCTCCACCGCCCGCAGCAATCTCTCCGTGTGGACGCGGATTTGTCGCTCAGGCCGCCCGTATTGCCAAAAGGCTCCCACCCCGATAGCCAAGACGACGGATCCCACCACCCCCCAGCGCAGCCAGGGGGGAAGGGGTGAAGGGGGAGAAGAGACAGAAGCAGACAAGGGATCCCTCTTGGGCAGTAGGGGGATTGCTCCCTCTAGCCTACGGGATCTACATGTGAGAAGATCAAAGCCTGACCCCGAAATCTGTGCAGCCTCTGCCGGTCACAGCACGCTCCCGAAATTTAGCCAACCGGTCATGACCAAGTCCAACGACCGCCTACTGCTGGAGTTTGAGCAGCCTGTCGCCGCCCTAGAACAACGGATTCAGGAAATTCGGGCCTTGGCAGAAGAAAACGACATCGATGCCTCTGAGCAAATTCGCCAATTGGAAGCCAAAGCCGAAGAGCTGCGCCGTGAGATCTTCAGCCAGCTCACGCCGGTAGAACGGCTCCAGGTGGCCCGTCACCCCCGCCGCCCCACCACCCTGGATTACGTACAGACCATCTGCGACGACTGGTTTGAGCTGCACGGGGATCGCCACGGCCAAGACGATCCGGCCATTGTGGGCGGGTTGGCCAAGCTGGGGGAGCAGCCGGTGATGATCCTCGGCCACCAAAAGGGCCGCGACACCAAAGACAACATCCACCGCAACTTTGGGATGCCCAATCCTGCCGGCTACCGCAAAGCCCTGCGGCTGATGGAACATGCCCACCGCTTCGGCCTGCCCCTGCTCACCTTCATCGACACGCCGGGGGCTTACCCAGGCGTCAAGGCGGAAGCTGAGGGCCAAGGAGAGGCCATTGCCACCAACTTACAAACCCTCTTTCGGCTGGAGATCCCCATCATCTGCACCGTCATCGGCGAAGGGGGATCCGGAGGAGCATTGGCCATTGGCATTGGCAACCGCATCTTGATGTTTGAGCACGCCGTCTACTCCGTGATCTCGCCGGAAGGCTGCGCGGCTATTCTCTGGAAAGACGCCAAAAAAGCTCCGCAAGCGGCGGCAGCCCTGCGCATTACCGCCCAAGACCTGCTGCAACTGGAGGTGATCGACGAGATCCTGCCGGAGCCGGTCGGCGGCGCCCACCGCGCGCCCTTGGAAGCTGCTCAAACCCTCAAAGAGGCTCTTCTCAGGCATCTCAAGGAACTTTCTAGCCTGAGCGGGCGAGAATTGCGCGAGGAGCGCTACCAAAAGTTTCGCCGCATGGGAGCGTTTCTGGAGCTTTCTGAATAGACTTATGCATCCCTGATTTATAGTCGTTTCAGATTAGGGTGAGACACCTGGGCCATTGATCGCGCCAGCGGGACGGAGTCCTTGAAAAGCCTTTTGGCCCCCTGCATTATTGCTCTGCAACGCCGATGCGACCAACATTTTAGGCGTGGGTGCAGTGTCCTGGTTTGAACTGAAATGACTATATTTGGGGTTTAATTTGGGGTTTATTCGAGGGGAGAGGCCCTTTAGGAGCTGCTCTGGGATGAACTTCCGAAAGCACTCCGCGCCCTCAACCTGACCAAGAGGGGGCTAACTCCTACCAGGTTACCCGATCCCGCAGTTGCTCAATCCGGGCTGGGCCAATGCCATTGACCCGTTGCAGATCCTCCAAAGAGGAGAAGGGGCGGGCCTCGATAATGCGCTGCGCCAGGGCGGGGCCAATGCCGGGCAACTGTTCCAGCTCCGCCGCCGTGGCCGTATTCAGGTTAACGCGAGGGGATCCCCCAGGAGACGCCACCGGAAAAGCAACCGACGGGGAAGGGGATCCCGCCTCAGGAGGAAGAACGACCTCGACTTCCAGCAGCTCCGGCTCCGGTTCAGGCAAGGAAGCGGCAACGGGGACGGGGTTGGGGCAGCGACGGGACGCCTCTTCTGCCTGCTGTTGCAAGCGGCGGCTGGGGCCAAAACGGGCCTCGGCCATCAGCCGGTCGAACTCCCGCACAAAGTGATCCACCACTCGGCCATTGCGGATGATCAGGAAGTTTTCGTCGTTGAGGTGGTTGGCCGAGACCGACCAGTTGTGGGATCCGGTGATCACCGTGGCCTGAGGAGTGCCGGGATCGATGATGGCAAACTTATGGTGCAGCTTATCGCCGGGGGCGAGGTTGGGTATGCCTACAGACTGGGCCGGCAGCGTCCAGGGCAGGCGCGCCGCCTCCACCTGGCACTTTTCGTCGGGGAGCAACAGCCCCCACATCTCCAGGGTGCGGCTGTAGTCTCGGAAGGCAAAACCGGGGTCGAACACCCCGCGGATTTCTACGTTGCGCTCCTGGCGCAGTTGCCTGAGCTGGTTGGCAATGCCCGGATCCGTAAAGACGAACAGAGCCAGATCCACCTGTTGCCGGGCTTGGGCCAGGGTGGCGGCAATAATGCCGTTGGAGGTGGCTTCGTAGGGCAGGGAGCGACTGGCAGGAGAAAAGTGAACCCCCACAATGGCATCGCCAAGGTACACCGTTTCCAGGGGACGCTTGAGCTTTTGCACGCCGAAGCGGCTATCGGTCAAGCCACCGGGGCCATCGCCCCACATGAGATCGAATTCCTCGGTGTAGAGGCGGGCCAGCTCCGGGCTATCCAGCAGCAGCAGATGGTTGGCATTGCCGACACTGCCAGGCGCATCAAAGTCCCCGTGAATATCAGAGAGGGTGAAATTGGCCGAGCCGGTCAAGACTTTCTGCCCGTCGATCACCACAAATTTGTGGTGCATCAGGCCACTGCCCTTGGAACCATCGGCGGTATCGTCCAGCCAGGGCACCTGGCCTCCATCCAGCAAGGCGTACACATCCCGCGTGGCGACCTCCTCAGCCGAAAACCGTCCATCGCGGTTCACATCCACCAGGTTGCGGTACTCCTCGAACTTGCGACGGCTGCGCTCGTCCAGCGCCCGCACTTCGGCAGGGGTGAGCTGGTGCCAGGCTCGCACGTAGGTGTTTTCAGTAATAAAACGCACAGGGATCCCCGCCTGCCGCCGCTCCACCAGAGCCTGGGCAATCAGGGGTAGGTTCAGCTCCTGCACGGCAATATCCACCGACTGCCGAGCGGAGCGAATCTGGGAAATGATGAACTCTTCCAGGTTGTAGCCATAGCGGCGGATCTGGCGATAGGGATCCCGATAGGTGCTCTCCCGGCTTTGGTTGAACTCCACCCGAATGCGGGGGTGCTGCAGCAGAGGGGCAAGGGTGGGCAGCTCCTGCTCTTGGGGGTAGGGTCTGGGCCGAGGGCCGACCCAGTAGCCGATCAAGACCAGAACGAGAAGCAGAGCAACCCAGGGCAGCCAGCGGCGGAGTTGCCGCAACCACGACGGGATCCCGTTCATGGCCTTTCTCCTCTCCAGCAATCACACCCCCAGGATACTGAACTTTATCGCAGCCACTTCTACGCGAAGGCGATCCCTGCTCTGCTCTACAGCTAACCGTGCGAGAGCGGCTGCTACCCCTAAGATGATGACAAATGTTTTAGAGTATTAACTTTTGTTATGAACTACAAAGCCCTCACCCTTGGGCTGACGGCGGCTGCTTGCTTAGCCTTGGTAGGCTGTGCCAGTTCCAGCAGCGATACGGCCATTGCCCCGCCGACGCCTACCCCAACTCTCTCTCCCAGCCCTACGCCGCTGCCCAACCTCGTCGCCGTTGCCGCCGCCAACCCCGACTTCAGTACCTTGGTGACGGCCCTGCAGGCAGCGGGCTTGGTGGGGACTTTGCAGCGGGAAGGTCCCTTCACGGTATTCGCTCCCACCAATGCTGCTTTTGCCGCTTTGCCCCCTGGCACGGTGGAATCTTTGCTGCGACCTGAGAACCGGGCAGAGCTGGTGCGCATTCTCACTTACCACGTGGTTCCTGGCTTGGCTCCTTCCAGTGCCCTCAGATCCGGCCAGCAGGTAACGACTTTGCAGGGATCCCCCGTCACCGTCACGCTTCTTGAGGGCGGACGGATTCGCATCAACAACGCCAACGTGATCGCCGCGGATATTCAAGCTTCCAACGGCATCATCCACGTCATCGACACCGTCTTGATCCCGCCTCGCTAGGGGTTTCGGGCATCATAGGATAAAGTCAAGTTCGGCGGTTGACCGAGGAGGCCCGGCGTGGAAAGGCCGAAGTGGGTAGCCATTGTTACAGGAATCCTGGCCATTACTCTGGGGGTGGGCTACTTGCTGCTGGTGCAGCTATTGGACTATCGCGGCGGCCAATTTTTGCCGGCACCACTGGATCCGCCAGGGATTCTGGGAGAGGGACTTAGGCTTTTGTTGGGGATCCCTGGCTCATTTGGCCGGTTGAGCTGAGGGTGTTTTTGACTCCCCGCTCCCTTCTCTGGTCTCTTGCTCAGCTACTTCTCAGCAAAGCTCTCGACAAAAAAGCTCTCGACAAAACTGTATGCTCAGCTACAGCAAGCCCTATGCTGGAGAAGCGACTCGGATGGCTCAGCAATTTTGGGTTGCTTGATTTGAAGATTTGGGCAGGCTGTGGGTTGGGATGGTGTTGTCGCGCTCCACTTGGGTGTGGTTATGGGCAGGGCTGGGTTTGGCGGCCCTGAGCCAATATCTGCAGTGGGTTGGCGGGATCTACAGCTTCGTGGCTCCCCACTCCGAGCCTCTTGCGGATCTGGTGGTGGGCGCCATCCTTGGGGGGACAGCAGCAGCAGGTCTGGCAGCGCGCCATTGGTGGCAGCAGGCTCGCCGACGGCAAAGTGCTCCAAGTCAGCGGACACAACCGCTGCGGCGGGTTAAGTTAACGCGGAATCAGGTGCAAGCCGATCTGGAAGATGCCGATCGCCTGATCCAGAAGTTGCAGAATGACATCAGTCGCCGTGCCCTGCGCGCCAAGCTACAAGAGATCGATCAGCGGCTCAGCCAGGAGGAATTGCATCTGGTGGTGTTCGGCACCAGTTCTGCCGGCAAGACCTCGTTGATCAATGCCTTGATGGGCCGACCGGTGGGCGAAACGGCCCCCACCCTGGGCACCACCCGTCAGGGATCCATTCACACCTACCAATTGGAGGGCTTGAACAGCCCCATTTCCCTCACCGACACACCTGGGCTGCTGACGATTGGAGGGGCAGGGGAAGCGGAAGCCCGCGCCTTAGCCCAGAAAGCCGATCTGCTGATCTTGGTGGTGGCCGGGGATCTGCTGGCTTCGGAATATGCCGAAATGCTGGAGCTGGCCCGGCTGGGCAAATCCACCATCCTGGCCCTCAACAAAACCGATCAGATGCTGCCGGAGGATGTGGAGACCATCTTGACCCATTTGCGCCGGCGCACTGCCGGTGTGATCCCCGCCGAACAGGTGGTGGCCATCGCCGCCGATCCAGAACCCCTGAAGGTTCGCTACTACTCCGAAGATGGCTCTGTGCGGGAAACTTGGGAGCCGCAGCCCCCCGATACGGAGGCCCTCATCCAACAGATGGCTCAACTGCTGCAGCAGAAGGGATCCCACCTGCGCTTGGCCAATGCTCTGTTGCAAACCCGAACCTTGACCGAAGCTGCCCAACAGGCCCTACAGGAGGAGCGCTGCCAGCAGGGTCGTCAGATCGTGGAACGGATGCAGTGGGCCACCGCTGCTGCCCTGGCGGCAACCCCTCTTCCTGCTTTGGATGTGCTGGCAGGAGTGGCCATTCAGGCACGCATGATCGGGGAACTGCACCAGGTGTTTGACCGACGCATTACCTTACGCCGGGCCCAGCAAATTGCCCAGAGTTTGGCGCAAATGGTGGTGCAACTGGGGGGGCTGGAGCTGGCCACTCAGGCTTTGGGCTCTCTGCTCAAGGCCAGCCCCTTGATGGTGATGGGGATCCCCCTGCAGGCAGTGACGGGGGCCTATCTGACACGGGTGGCGGGGCTCAGTTACCTAGAGTGGCTGTCCTCTGGGGATCCCTGGCAAGAGGAAATCCTGCAAGAGCGGATTAGGCAGCAGCTCCAAAACCGTCATCCTCTGGCTTTTCTCACCCAACTGGCCCGCCAAGCCCATTCCAATAGCTAGTCGAAGCATCCATCTTTTCGCCGCCGCAGGCCCAACCTATCCCGTTCTCCGCCCGCCGCAGAAAATCCATTACACTGAGTACAGCTTTTTCTAACTTAACTTTGTAGAAGTTCTGTAGATTAGCAGGCTCCAGGTCACACAAGAGAGAACATTTGTACCAGCCATACTCAGTGTTGCCGGAAAAAGTTGCACAATTTGTTAATCACAAGTCAAGCCCAGTCCATCATTTTGTAGTCTGCTGCCCTAAACTGGCTCCGTTTGCGCCTTATGTCTTCCATCAACCCGACCTTGCCCATTCAGTGGATCGACGCGGATTCGGGAGAGGTGGTGGAGGAATGTCCTTGGCAGAGTAGTCCCCATCCGGGCACCTACGTCCAACTGGCAGAGCAGCACTACCTGGTTCTGGAAAAGCGTCATTCCTACCGGCTCCGGCAAGGCAAATACCACCTGTGTGGGATCCGCGCCCTGGTGCGTTCGGTCACCCCACCTCAGGAAGTGGGAAGGTTCCTGGGGGATCCCTCCTGTCGGTTTAATGCTCACTCGCCCTTGCTGCGTTGTGCCGTCAACCCCAGCGGGCCCTGTCAGGGCTGCCCCCACTACGAGTCGGCCCCGCGTTGCTAGCCCTCCAGCTCCAGAGCCAACACCTGGGTCAGCGCACGGTTGGTCTTTTCGCGAAACTCGGCCACGCTCACCCGCCCCAGCAAATACACGGCCAGCAACATCACCGCTGCCTCCACCCCAAAGACGGTGGCATAGGCAAGCACTGAAGAAGTGGGGAAGAGAATGCGCCCCAGATCGAGCAAAGCCCCGCCGAGCAAGGTGGAAACCGCCTGGGACATGGCCTGGGCCAGACCCCAAGCCCCGATAAAGGTGCCTGCCGTCTCCGCTGCCGTCAAGTCCAACATGAGGCTAATGGCGCCATTGGTGGTGATCCCAGAAGCCAAACCAAACAGGATCATGCACAGTTGCAACAGCCGTGAATTGCCTGTAAACCCTGATGCAATGGTCAGCCCAAAAGAGATGGCCACCAGCAGACAGCCCAGACGGGCCGTTGTCTGTTTGCCCAGCTTGGGCACAATGAAAAATCCGGTCAGCACAATCCCTGCCAAAATGCCCAAACTCCAAAAGGCATTGAGTTGGGTGCTCTGGGCCACCGTCATGCCAAACACCTCGCCGCCATAGGGTTCTAGGATCGGCTGTTGGATAAACAGGCCCATGGTCATCAACACCAAGAAGCCGAAAAAGATCAGGGTTTGGCGGCTGGCGGTCAGCACCTTGATGGCCGTACCCAGGGTGATTTGGTCTTCTCGTCCGGCCAAGGTGGAACGGGATCCGTAGCGGGAATAGCGCTTTTCCACCCCCCAGGTGGCAACCACCCCCAGCAGGATCACCACGGCTGGAATGATGATGAAGAGGCGATTAATGGTGCTCTGCAGGTTGTCCGGATCCAAGCCCCGCAGCAGAACTGCCGAGCCAATGGCCCCGCCGGCAATCCCCACCATCAACATAGACCAGACGATCCCCACCAACTTAGAGCGGTTGTCCTCGTCTGACACATCCACCAGCAGAGCCGCAAAAGGTGTGGAGCAGGCGCTGAGGCAGAGACCATAAAGGGCAAACATCAAACAGGCCAAGCCTATCCAGCCATAGGTGGCTCCAGACCAGCCCGTAGCCGCAAAGCTATCCCCCAAACCCCACACCACCTGCACCCCCAGGAAGATGCAGACCGCAAACAGCACCGATCCCAGACGCACATAGCCGGTGCGATGCAGGCCAAACAGGGGCTTGGCATCCGAGAGCTGCCCAAACCAAACCCGAGCCGGGGAGACCAACTGGTGCATGGCCAGGGATCCCCCCACCACTGTTGCCGGGATGGCCAGCAGATCCGTGTCGATCATGACGCGGTTCAGCACTCCCAGAGTGAGCAGCGACATCATTCCCAAGCCCATTTGAAACAGGCCCAGGCGGAACATGACATGCAGCGGCAAAGACTGAACCTGCACCTGAGGCTCTGGAGAAGCTGGAGTTACAGAAGCCACAGAAGCGTTGACCTCGGGATCCCGGCGAATACTGGCCATGATCTGGAATATTTCGAAAGGGTGCTACAGCTTTTTATCGTAGCCCAGGCAGCCTGGGATCCCGGCAAAAGCATGGGGTTGCCAAAAGTGAAACCGCCACGTCCTCTCCCCTTTTGGGAGCTATTGTCAGGGTATAGTCCCCCAATTTCCAATCCTCAGGAATATTGCTATGCGCGCCCCCATCCCCTGGCTGCTGAGTTCACTGAGCTGGGTGGGCATTTCCCTGGCCGGAGCAGCCCTCGTCCCTACACTGATGGTGTCCACCTCGCAGGCAACCCCTATGGATTTTCCGCTCCACCAGTCCCTTTCTTCCCCCACTCCTTCAGAGTGGGCGGAATACTTGGCCTACAGGCAGGTCATCGACCGGACGATCTCCATGACCTGGGATCCGCAAGCGCGAGCCTTGGCAAAGCAGTATGGGCTGGATATCGTCAACATCACCTGGGAAGATACCGGACGCCACAAGGGATCTGCCCTTGGCCCCAACATCAGCGACATGACCATCCAGGTACAACAGCTCAACCCCAGAACGGGTCACTACGAGCTGAGCTTGATGCCGGTGATCCGCTACCCCAACTTTGCCGATCTGTCTGCCGACCTGCCCCTCGACAGCCTACAGGTGCTGGTGGGCAACGAAAAAGGAAAACCCCTGCAACCCGTGTCGCTGCGAGAGCTGCTGGGGAATCTGCGCCGCTACTTGCACGATCCTGGCTCCTGGGCCGGCAACCGCAACTCTCTGCTGGCTCCACGGGATAGCCATGTGTTGGTGAGCGCCCAAGCTGCCTTTTTGCCTATCCCTGCCGGGGGCTCTGCCCAATTCAACCCGGTGTTGTTCAACTACCAATCCTATCCCGGTAACCCAGCCGTGCTGGCAATCTTGGCCACCCGCGAGGGCACCAGCATTACGGTGATCGAGAACCGCACCGAAGATAGGGTGGGCGGGGCTATTTGGGGCCAGCGCCTTTTCTTCAATCAAAACGGTGAACGGGCCAGCCTCACCGGGCAGCGCCTCAGCGATTTTCGGGCCGAGCAAGCCGCCAACCCAACCCCCAGAGATCCCCATTCGGCGGAAGTAGCAGAAGAAGCCCTGAACCTGGTGATGGTGATCCAAGTACCTCTCCAGCAGCGGCAGCCGCCGCGAAGGGAAGTTGAGGATATCTCTGTCAATTTCGGACCCGCAGCCGGCCTGGCCGGCCTCAGCAATGTAGAAGCCGCTGTCATCGGACATGGAGAGGTAGAGGGCCCCTTCACCGAGATCAACAACCTGGACATCGAGCGGGATCCTCGCTTTCCCATTCGGGTCACGATCCAGTTCTACAAAGCCACCGACAATGGCGTGGTCTCCGCCGAGGACATGGCCCAAATCCACCATCAAATTGCCCGCGTCTACCGAGAGGCCGACTATGTGGGCAGCTTGGTGATTCAGGGGGATACAGGCCGACCTACGGAGTACGACCGCGACGCAGAGACAGAGCGCCCCTTTCCCTTTCCTTGGTTTCCTTGGTGGCCGCGACGCTAGGGCCTGCTGCGCATTTTTCCCACAACCTGCCGCCAGGTGGCAACATCTTCTCGCGCCTGGGTTTCTCCACTACACTGACTACTGACCTGACGCCAAGGGGAATGGGTGTCGGCCCGATATCCTCGGCAAGGTCAGGGTCTGCAGAGACAGTTGCCAAGGTCTCATTTCTTGAGGCCATGGTGCTTGTCTGTGCCAGCTCTTGCCCAAGGCAGTGGGGAGTTTTTCCTGCAACACTATGGCTGACGCAGTTCCCGTTCGGCGCTACGACCTGTTTGTGCAGGCTTCCCGGCTGCTGCAGCGCTACCGGCAGTTGACGCCGGAACTGCGTCCAGTAGGGTTGGAGGTGGCCCTGGCCATCCAGTATCACCGCGCTCAGGCCGGATCGGGATCCCTGCTGCCTTGGGTGGGATCCCCCCGCGGATTACCCTTGCAGCAAGTGGCCCAGCGCATTTGCGACCCGTTTTACAGCAAAACCCATCCTCTTTTGCCGACCCTACCCGAAACCGGCGAGCCTTTGGTGTGGCCTCTGTTCAACCAGGGGGAAAACGGTTTGATCCGGCCCCTGGCCCCGAGCAAAGTGGGCGGGAAACTGGCGGAACGGCGCTGGCTCAAAGCCTGCAACAGCCAGGAAGGGATCGGCTGTCATGCCTTGGCGGCCCACTTGTGGCAAGACGAGCGCTTTTTGGCCGAAGACCGGGATCTCTGTCCTTTCCGCCTTTATGATGGGCGCTACCCCTTGAGCGTGGATCAAGGGCGACAGACTTGCGGCTTTGACGATCACCCCTGTGGCTGGCAGCCGGGACACCCCAAAATGTTGCAGGTGGTGGGCAAAGGCAAACAGGCCGAGATCCTGCTCCCCCACTGGACGGATGACATGTGGGCGATGCTTATTCCCTCCCATCGTCCGCTGCCGATTTACCCGCTCTTGGTGATGCTTTACTTTGGCCAGGAAACTTTGCAAAAGGGGCGGAGCAGCCTCTCCATCGAGCAATTTCGTCTGGATTTTCAGTTTAGCCAGTCTCAACTGCACCTGTTGTTCGACACCCACCCTGAGCACCCCTTGAATCGACACCTGCTTACCTGGGCTCAGCAGCCAGAGGTGGAGTGGGGATCCACAGAACTCTTGCCCCAGATGCCGCCCCTCCTGCATCAACCTGCTGGGGGCAAGGTGGTTTTGGATCCCGATGAGCCGCCCCAGTTCCGCAGCAGTGGGATCCCTCACAGCGCCGGGACAGACCCGCTGATGGCAGAACGCCGCCGTCGACGTCAGTTGGAGCGCAGCGAGCGCCACAACGAGATCTTGCACCAGTTTCGCCGCTGGTTCCGCCTGGCAGGATTGGAAGTCCGGGAGGATCAGCATACCTTTGACTTTTTGGCCGTGGCGGACGGGCATCTGCTTTTGGCCGAAGTGAAGCTCCTGCACCACAAGGATGCGGCAGAGGCTTTGCAGGAAGTGGTGGGACAGTTGCTCTACTATGAGCGCTTTGCCCTCGGCCCTTGGATCGAGCAGGGCTTTTCCGTTCAGAAGGCCGCCGTTTTCGATGGGCCACCGCCAGATCCCTATGTGCGATTTCTAGAAGACCTGGGCATTGCCACCTACTGGATCAACGAGCAGCAGATGATCGATGGGCCAGAAAACTCTTTACGCCTGCTGCGCCAGATGGGGGTGCGGGTACGACCGGATCCCGAATTGGGGGATTAGGAGAAAGGGATCCCCACCTGGGCGCAGATGTGCCCCTGTCGGTCGAACAACGTCACCCGCAAGGGCAGGGATCGGCTGGCGTATTTCTGCATATAGCCTGCGGCTCGCTCCAGGATTTGACGGGCCAACTCCTGCATCACGGGTGCTGCCCAGCCAAGGCCATCCAGATAGTGCACCGCTGCCTCTACTGTCCGCAACTCCAGCACTTGCCGTGCCTGTTCTGCCGTTCCCCCACGCCGGATCAGGGCTGCCGCCAGAATTTCCAAGCGGGCATCGGCCACGTGGCTGGAAGTGGTGAAGATCCCCCCTGCCAGCTTGATCAGCTTGCCGTGGTAGCCGATCAAATGAATGGACTCCGCCCCCCGCAGCGCCGCTTCCACCAGCAACGGCCCTATCCAATTGGCTACTCGCAGGATCTGGTCTTCCGGGATCCCTTGCCCCAGCGCCACCTGCTGCCCATGGCTGCCCACGCAAAAGATCAAATGCTTGTGCCGCTCCAACTTTTGTTGCAGCTCTTGGCGGGCTTGCTCTAAGCTCTCAACACTTGAGGAAGGCTCCACCTCCGCCCGCGTTCCCAACAGGGCCAGCCCTTCCAGCACCCCAAAAGCGGCATTGGAGGTGCGCTCCGCCAGGAGCTTTCCTTCCGGCAAAATGATGCGCACCCGCAGGCGGCAGCCCTCTGGGATCCCGGGCAAAAGATTGATCTCAAACAAACGGCGGGCATAGGCATAAATGGCCGGGCTGCCATCGGTGCGTCGCCCCAGCCCTTCCCCGGCTTCCAAGATCAAGGGGGGATCCTCGGGATCCCTCTCCTCCAACCTCACCCAAGCCCAGACCGGTGTGTCGCGGGTGAGATCCAGGTGGGGGCCGGGATCCGAGCGGGTAATGGCCAGAGCTGTTGTCTTCTCCAAGGCAGCTACCTGCTCCACTGGGATCCGGATCCAAGCCTCAAGGGACCGGGGCTCAGCCTGCACCGCAATCGCCAAGCGCCCCCCTTCCTTCTCCAAAGGGATCCCCAGAAGGTGGTGAAGAGCAGCTCTGGCCGAAGCAACGGCGAAAACCGGCAAGGTATAGCCCCGCGGTCGGGATCCCTGAACAGCATCCTGCATCTTCAGAGATTTTTGCTTGGGAAATGGGTAACCGGAAAACCAAAATCTCCGGAAAATGCACACCTCAATTGTGGCTTGTGAGAGAACCCAGGAGTTTCGGGGAACACCTCCCGGAAGCAATCGTTAAATGATCTGGGGGAAGAAGAGGGGATCCGAAATTTGCCTTTTTCAATGAAGGTAGTCGAAAACTGGGGCAGCTATGAGCGAAGCAGTGCAGCACTACCTTGAGCGTCTGGAGTCGCAAATACAGGAGCTAAAAGCTGCCATCGAGCGGATGCCCGAGCAGGTGGTGGCTGTTCTCCTGGCTACCCAGGAAGCCAAAAAAAACACCCCCGCCCCCTCCCGTTACAGCGTTCTAATCTCAGACTTGGTGGAAGATGGCAGCCACAACTTCCTGCTGGATGATGAACCCACCGTGGTGAGCAACCGCAGCATGGGGCATGAGCTGGCCCCCGAAGCCCAAATACAGCGCCTGAGTGCCCAGTTAACCGCTGCCTACAACCGCATTGCCGCTTTGGAAGAGCAGCTCTTGGCCCAGCGCTTGCAACACTAAACCAAACCGACAGTCGTCCGGACCGGTCTGGAAAGGCTTCAACGGGGAACAGCAGAGGGCTTGCCTTTGCGTTGCACATCCTGCATCTGGAAGCCGTGTTTGCGCAGCTCTTGATCCAGCACCAGCTCGTTTTCCACGTGATCCACAAACAACACGCCGTTGAGGTGGTCGATTTCGTGCTGGATCACCCGCGCCAGCAAATCGTCCGCTCGAAGGGTGCGGGGCCGCCCCGTTTCATCCTTAAACGAAACCACAATCCCTTCTGGGCGCACGACCTCGCAAAACACCCCCGGAATGCTTAGACAACCCTCCTGCCCGGCAACGGCCTCGCCAATGTACTCCCGGATCTCCGGGTTGATCAGCACCAGCGGTGGCACCTCCGGCTTATCGGGATAAAGATCCACCACAATCATGCGCTTGGGAATGCCAACCTGCGGAGCCGCCAGACCAATCCCATCAAAGCTGTACATGGTCTGCAGCATGTCCCGGGCAAGCTGGCGGATCTCGTCGTTGACCTGGCTGATGCGCTTGGCCGGCTGCCGCAGCACCTTGTCCCCCATGCGATAAATGTGCAGGGGCGGATGCTTCAGCTTCACTTTGGGAACAGCAACAGAAAGGGTAGCCACCATCTGGCAGATCTCACAGAATAACAACAGGTATCAGGCCTGGATCCCTATTCTACATTCAGTCCCAGTTGCGCCGAAACCACTGTTGCCTAACTCTCTTCTCCTTTTTGATTTTGAAGAGGGGGTAGGGACCTGTTTGGGATGATCATGGCTCAGGGTTGCCGTCGCCAGCCTCTGGAAGTCGTTGGGCCTGTTGGTCAATTCCCTGCTTAAAGCCCAAGGCCACCAAAATATTGGAGAGGGTGAGAAAAGCCTCTGCCCCTCCATGCAAGGGATCCACATTGGCCAGGGAAGTGCCGTAGTGCATCTGAGCGTACAGCCCTGCCGGGATGCTGACGGCCACAAAAAGCAACAACAGCCAAAATCCAACCAAAGCCAAACGTGGGATCCGGTGCAGCCGCGACAGAAAGAATAAAAAGACCAAGTAAGGGAACAGAGAGAGGGCAAATAAACTGTTCATCGCCTAGTCGGGATCCCCCTCCTGTGCAGGCTCGTCGGCTCTCTCAGCTCGCCAAATGCGGTAGGCAGCCCAAGCCAGGGTACAGTTGCCCAGCAAGGTCAAGCTGGCCTGTGCAGTGACCACCCAGTCCAACTTGGGGTCGTTGTCAAACCAGTGCCAGGTGATCGCGCACATTGCCCCCGACAAAGCAGGCAGCATCGCCCAGCTCAAACTTCGCCATTCGGGCCGGCCCACTCGCTCCCCAAATTGCCACACGAGAACAACAGCAGCGATCCACTCCAAAACACTGGCAATGTGAATCCACCAGGTGGGAAGCGAAAGGGCGTGCATCAGGCGCTGAGGGAATGACGCAGCAGTTGGCGGTAAGTGGCCTCCTGCAACAGCATTTGCTTGTGCAGTTTGACCAAAATGTCTTTGGCCTGCTCGGGGCTCATGCGAGAAACCAAGGTCTCGAAAGCCCGCTGGCGAAATTGCTGCTCCAAAGAGAGCTCTAGCGTTTCATCCATCATTATCACCTCAGGGTGCTCAGGTAGAGAGGTCTGCAAAGAGTTCCAACAGCGCAGATCTGGCCAGGTAGTGCAAGCAGGATAATACATATCTTAACAAATCGCAACAACGTGACAAGATGCCGGATCTCGACGTGCCGGGAGGGAGCTTGGCCGAGGCGAGGGCAGAGAACCTCAACCCAGTGGCAGAAAAAGTACAGGCCCGTCAAGTTGGACAAAGGTGCATTTTGGATGGGGAAGGGGGAAGATTTTCCGGCAGGGATCCCTTTACATCCTTTCACGTTGTGCGACTTAGCAAGGCTCCATGATAGAAGTGAAGTACTCTGGAGCTTTGTTGCCACCCTTGCTGATTGGTGACTTACTTTGCTTGAATTGCCATGACCATTTTTGTGGGGAACCTAAACTATAAAGCCTCAACAGAAGAACTGAAAGCTTTCTTCCAGCAGAGGTGGAACGTTAAGTCGGTTACAATCCCGATAGACCGAGAAACCGGGCAGACACGAGGCTTCGCGTTTGTGGATCTGGCAACCGAGGCCGAGGAAGATGAAGCTATTGAGAGCGCGAACGGGCAAGAATTCATGGGTCGGCCTTTGCGTTTGGATCGAGCCAGGCCCCGTCGGCAAGCTTAAGCGGAGATTGTTCAACCCTGGGTCTGCGATTCTAGACAACCAAAGGACTCCGTCCCGCTAACGCGAACGGCAAGATTTATCCCAACAGATGGGAGAGCTGCAAAGTCTCCAAGAGCGCCCAAGATGGTGAGGCTGCTACATCTTTCCGACATTCATCTGGGCAGTGGCCTTGCCTACGGCCACATTAACCCGGCCACCGGGCTGAATACCCGTTTGGAAGATTTTGTAGCTTCTTTGCGCCTATGCATTGACCATGCTCTCAACCAAGCGGTGGATCTGGTGCTGTTTGGGGGCGATGCTTTTCCCGATGCGACGCCACCCCCTCTCCATCAAGAGCTTTTTGCCCAGCAGTTTCGCCGCTTGGCCGATGCTGGGATCCCAACTGTCCTGTTGGTGGGCAACCACGATCAGTACGGGCAGGGGCAAGAGGGCAATAGCCTGGCTATCTACCGCGCTTTGGGGGTCTCAGGCTTTATTGTGGGAGACAAGCTGCAAACTCATTGGATCGAAACCCGTGGTGGCCCGGTACAAGTAACCACCTTACCCTGGCTGAATCGCTCCGCTCTGCTGGCCCAACAAGAGAGCTTGGGACTTGATGCAGAAATCCTCGCCCACCAGCTCTTGCAGCGTCTGCACCTGGCTCTAGAAGGGGAGATCCGCACCCTGCAGCCAGGGATCCCGGCGATTTTGTTGGCTCACGTCATGGTGGAGACGGCCCGCTACGGAGCAGAACGCCATCTTTCGGTGGGCAGAGGGTTTACAGTGCCCCTTTCGCTGCTGGCTCGACCTGCCTACCAATATGTTGCCTTGGGGCATGTCCACCGTCACCAGGTGCTGTGTCGGGATCCCTTGATGCTCTATCCCGGCAGCATTGAGCGGGTGGATTTTGGCGAAGAAAAAGAAGAAAAAGGCTGTGTGCTGGTGGAAGTCACCCCTACGGGGGCCAGCTATGAATTTTTGCCCCTGCCAACCCGTACCTTTCACACCATTCGCCTGGATCTGAGCGCAGATCCACCCCAGCAGGCGCAGTCCAAGCTGCTGGCCGCCATCGCCAAGGCCCCCGTGGCCGGCTCCATCCTGCGGTTGATCTACCGCATACGGCCCGACCAGCTAGAGTGCATTGATGAGCGGGCTCTGCACAACGCTCTTGCCCCTGCTTTTAGCTACACCATCGCCCCAGAAGTGGTCAGCCCCAGCCGCATCCGTCTGCCGGGATGGGATCCCAGCCGACTTGAGCCCCTGACGGCTCTGGAGCAGTATTTGGCCAACCGCAGCGATCTGGCCCCCTTGCACAACGATTTGCTGGCCGCCGCCCGTCAGTTGTTGGAGGAATATGCGGATCCCTTGCAGGACTGGGATCCCAACTGGGAGGAGCCGGGAGCTTCAAGCCCTGCCTCAGCAGAAGAGGAGCAGTTGCCTTTGTTTTGAGATGCTCCCTTTGTCGCCTCAGGGTTCGTAGGGGTGGGGATTGGGGATCCCTGTACGAAGAAATCAGGACAGGAGTGCTCGCCAAAGCTGCGGGCTCCTCAAGTTTCAAGTGATCTGAATCACTTCGAAATGGCAAAAAGCAACACAAACTGGGAATCGGGTTGAAGACGTTGGCAACGACGGCATCAGCTCACTCACAGGGAACTGACTCAGACTGGTAGACCTCACACTGCCAGTCTTTTTTTGTTTAGGGCCTGGGGGCTGTGAAGTCGCAGCGAGCGGGGGATCCCTTTCATAATCATTCACAAGATTCTTATCTTTATCTCCATAGAGGTCTGTTATCAAAAGACAAATAACCATCTGTTCTCGGCAAAGGCTACCAATTTGGTAAGTAGCCGTCAAGTGTTCCGAGTGTATAGAAGGTTGGTTCTTGGAGCATTTATTTTCTTGCAACAAGGGGTAATCTGTAGGAACGGCATACCTTGAGGAAGTAGGTTCTATGAACAGCATACTTTGGTTTCTCCTAATCGGAGCCCTAGCAGGTTGGCTGGCAGGAAATATCCGACGCGGCTATGGCTTTGGCTTGATAGGCAACATAATTGTTGGTGTTTGCGGGGCATTTTTTGGAGGATTCCTCTTCGATTTACTTGGCCTGTCGGCTACGGGCCTGTTGGGAAGCTTGTTGATGGCCACGATTGGGGCTTTGGTTTTGTTGGCGTTAATTAGCTTTGTTCGTCGGGCTTGATCTTTAAGATGGCCCGCAAGGGCTTGTGTTTCCGTTGGGATCTTGATCGAACATTTACCGGAGAATTTTTATGAGCATTCGTGTTCTTTCGGCAGCGATGATTGGCTTAGCCATCCCCAGCTTGGGTCTGTTGACAATGCCATCTGCTTCTGCCCAGCACTTGTTTGATTTGGGAGTGCGCCAACTGCAGCCGGGCACCATCATTCCCGTCCAAAGCTTCAAGGGAGAAGAGCCCCAGTACTTCAGCCCCAACAGCACCCACCCACTTACCCTGCGGGTGGCTCAGGACATCTACAACGGCAGCGGCCAATTGGTAATCCCAGCAGGCAGCGAGGTGCGAGGCAGCTTGCGACCGACTCAGGGAGGGGCCAGGTTCTTCGGCACGGCTTTGATTGTCAATGGGCGACTTTACTCGGTACAGATGTCTTCTGATTTGATCCACGACGAGAAAGACCCGCGCCACTATTCTGCCGAAGCGATTGCTCAAGATGCAGCCATTGGTGCTGTGGGGGGTACGGTGCTGGGCTTGCTCACAGGAGGCGTTTCTGCCTTAGGGGTCATTGGCGGAGCCGGAGCCGGAGTGGCGGTGGGCAATATCACAGCACCTCAAGTCGTGGTGTTGCGCCCTAACCAAACGATTAACTTGACCCTGAACAGTCCAGTGCGCCTGTAACCGGCCAAGTTTGATCCCAAACTTCCAGATGCAGAGAGATAAGGATCCCGGCCTAAACCGGGATCCCTTTCTGGTTTCAAGGGTTTCGTAGAAAAAACCCAGCTTCAGTGCAAGTAGGTGTAGGCCCGCAAGTTGTCTTCAAAGTGCCGTTGCAAGGCGCGGGCCTGGGATAGGCTGATCTGCCCCCGTTGTAGGGCGGCTTCGGTGGCGTGGTGGAGGGTCTCCACCAGATCTTCGCTGTTGTACTGCACCCAGCTCAGCACTTCGCCAATGGTGTCCCCCTTGATGACTTGGGAAACGTGGTAGCCGCCGGGGCGGGAGCGGATATGCACCGCGTTGGTATCGCCAAACAGGTTGTGCAGATCTCCGAGAATCTCCTGGTAAGCGCCCCCCAGAAACACCCCCAGCAGGTAGGGATGTCCGTTGGGGTCGTGCAGCGGCAAAACCGAGGTGATTTGCCCGTCTTCGCCAAAGAAGCGGTTGATCTTGCCGTCGCTGTCGCAGGTCAGATCCGCCAGGGTAGCCCATTGGCGTGGCTCCTCATCCAGACGGTGGATGGGCATGATGGGGAAGACCTGGTCGATGGCCCAGCTATCCGGCAGGGATTGGAACAGGGAGAAATTGCCGTAGTAGATGCTGGCCAGCATCTCGTCCAGATCCAGGAGATCCACC
This sequence comes from Synechococcus sp. W55.1, assembly GCF_047461655.1. Taxonomy (NCBI): domain Bacteria; kingdom Bacillati; phylum Cyanobacteriota; class Cyanophyceae; order Synechococcales; family Synechococcaceae; genus Synechococcus; species Synechococcus sp. W55.1. The sequence goes on along the minus strand of NZ_JANSHN010000011.1, from coordinate 64,956 downwards.
GCCACCGGATGCCCCGCTTGGTGCTGCTCGTAGGCCAAGGTGCAGATCTTGTCGGAGCAGTTCCAAAACAGGCGTTCCACCTCGGCCCGCTCCTGCAGGCTGAGGGATCCCTCGGTGAACTGACGCAGAGCAGCCTCCTTCAGCTCCTGACAACGGCGGTAATTGACCACCAGAGTATCGGGCTGGATTTGGTAGTAAAGCTGGTTTAGCTTCTGGATCACCTCCGCATCGGAAGTGAGCTGGGTGGGCATCGGGTAGGGGCTGGCAGCGTTGACATCTTGCACGTCAAACACCAGCACCGACTGGTGGGACATGAGGGCGCGTCCGCTTTCGGTCACCAGTACCGGCGGCTGGATCCCGTGGGGTTCCAGGGCGGTGAGCACGGTCTGCACCACGGTGGCGGCGTAGTCCTCCATGCTGTAGCTCTGGGAAAAAGGATTGGGGGACTGGGATCCGTCGTAATCGACCCCCAAGCCGCCGCCGATATCCAGGTAGCCCATGGGGGCCCCCAGCTTGACCAGCTCGATGTAGATTTGGCTGGCCTCCCGCACGGCCCGTCCATGCACGCTCACCATCGAGATCTGGGAGCCGATGTGGTAGTGCAACAGGCGTAGACAATGCAGCTTGCCCGCTTCCCGCAGCCGTTCCACCACTTGCAAAATCTCGGTGGCCGTGAGGCCGAACTTAGCCCGATCCCCAGCCGAGGTGCCCCAGCGTCCACTGCCCTGGGCGGAGAGCTTGGCCCGTACCCCCAAGATGGGGTCAATGCCCAGTTGGTCGGCAGCCTGCAGCGCCAGCTCCAGCTCTTGCAGCCGCTCCAAAACGATGATGGGTGTGCGCCCCAGCCGCTGGGCCAAGAGAGCCGTCTCCATAAAATCCCGGTCTTTGTAGCCGTTGCAGATCAGCAAAGCCCCGGGAGTATCCAGCAAAGCTAGGGCAATCAACAGCTCCGGCTTGGATCCCGCCTCCAGGCCAAAGTGGTAGGCACGACCGTGTTTCACCACTTCTTCTACCAGGTGGCGCTGCTGGTTCACCTTGACGGGATAGACCCCTCGATACACGTTGGGGTAGCCAAAGCGCTGGATGGCCTGCTGAAAGCTCTCGCAAATTTGCCGCATGCGGTCGGCCACGATCTCGGGAAAGCGAATCAAGAGGGGCAACTGCAGGCCCCGCGCCACCAGATCCATCACCAAGTGGTACAGGTCAATGCCCGGTTCCTGCTGCTGTAAGCCCTGTGGGGTCACCTCCACATGACCGGCGGCGTTGATACGGAAGTAGGGATCCCCCCAACCTGAGATGCGATAGAGCTTTTCGCTGTCTCGCAGTGTCCAGGGAGAACGAGTCAAAGTCGGCATAGTAGTCCCCCAGATACCGAGATGTGAACAGCGCAGGATTTCTGCACAGAATTCACAATATATTGCCCTATTCCAGAATATGTCAAGGTTTTTCCAATGCGGGGGGACTCAGGCCCAAAAACCGCTAAGCCTTGCCAGACAAGGGTTTAGCTTGAGGATCTCTATTCAACTGCCGCAGAAGTCATCTCGCTCAATCTCTTGTTTTCACTGTTTTTCTTGATTTTCCTCTTGAATTCTCCGTTTTCCGTCTCTCCTTTCTGAGCTTGGGTCGGATCCCGACTTTTGCTGGGAAGCGTAGCGAGGAATACGGGGATGGTACAGAGGGAAAGACAGCCACCTGGGGAAAGTGGGCCACGCACGGGATCCCAAGAGCTCTCGCCGGCAACCCTTGACAGGGCCCCGCCGGCAAGACAAGGATCGGGGCGGTGACCTCGGAGAACCTGAACCATGGCTCAACTGCCCCGCTTCCGTCGCCGAGAAGTGTTGCTTTCTTTATTGGCCACCGGCGCTACCTTGAGCGCCTGCCAAAGGGGATCCCGTTCTGACCAACCCAGCGGCAGGGATCCCGTTCCTGCCTCCCGCAGCCAGTCCTCCGACAAAGTTTTGCTGATCAACGGGGCCGGGGCCACCTTTCCGGCTCCTCTTTACTTGCGCTGGTTTTCCGATTACCGCCAGGTGGATCCCAAGGTGGAGATCAACTTCCAACCGGTGGGCAGCGCCGCCGGGATCCGGCAATTTATCGACCAAACGGTGGACTTTGCCGCCAGCGACGTGGCCATGACCGACGCCGAGATCGCCGAGGTGAAGCGGGGTGTGGTGATGATCCCGATGACCGCAGGCAGCATTGCCGTGGGCTACAACCTGCCGGGGATCCCTTCTGGACTCAAGCTGTCTCGACCTGTCTTGGTGAAGATCTTTCGCGGCCAAATCGATCAGTGGCGGGATCCGGAGATCCTGGCCCTGAACCCGGAGCTGACCATTCCCGATCTGCCCATCACCGTCTGCTACCGCTCCGATGGCAGCGGCACCACCGATACCTTTACCCGCCACCTGGCCGCCATCGATCCGGCTTGGGCCTCAGAAATCGGTGTTGGCATGTCGCTAGAGTGGCCGGTGGGCATTGGGGTAAAGGGCAACGAGGGCATGAGCGCCCAAATGCTCCTCAGCGAAGGGGTGATCGGCTATGTGGAGTCGGTCTATGCCCGCGAGCTGGATCTGTCGGTGGCGGCTCTGCAGAACCGCCGCGGCGAGTTTGTTCTCCCCTCACCGGAAGCCTCGGCCCTGGCCCTCAGCGAAGTTGAGCTGCCGGAAAACCTGCGAGCTTTTGTGCCGGATCCTGCCGGCTCTGGAGCCTATCCCATCGTCACCTACACCTGGATCCTGACCTACCGCCGGTACCCGGATCCCGCCATGGCCGCTGCCTTGCAAGCCGTGCTGCGTTGGGCCCTCACCGAAGGGCAATCCCTGGCCAAAACTATGGGTTACCTTCCCCTGGCTGAAACCGTTGTGGCCCGCAGCCTCGAAGCCCTGCAACTCATTCAAAGCTAGGTTCCAAAACCGCACCAATCCCGCTTGCCCGGACACAGCAGGTACGGAGATCCGTAATGGGTCCGCTTTTCAACCCCGAGAAATGGGCGGCATTCTCGCCCTGGCCAAGCGGCTGGGCCGGATAGGATCGACCCAGAAAACGGTTAAGTTACCTGCTGGACTTTCACGGATTGGCTGCCCAAGCTACTTCACACAGCCTGGCGGCGGTAACCGGAGCGACGTACTGAAGAGGAGAACAAAAAGCCGATGGGAAAAGTCGTAGGAATTGACTTGGGCACAACCAACTCGGTTGTCGCCGTAATGGAAGGGGGTGTCCCCACCGTCATCGCCAATGCTGAGGGCACTCGCACCACGCCCTCGGTGGTTGCCTTCACCAAAGATGGAGAGCGCCTGGTGGGCCAGATGGCACGCCGCCAAGCGGTGCTCAACCCGGAAAACACGTTTTACTCGGTTAAGCGGTTCATCGGTCGTAGGTACGATGAGCTGAATGCCGACTCCAAGCGGGTCTCCTACCAGGTACGGCGGGATGAGCGGGGCAATGTCAAGTTATACGCCCCCCGCCTGAACAAGGAATTTGCGCCGGAAGAGATCTCGGCCATGGTGCTGCGCAAGCTGGTGGATGACGCCAGCCGCTACCTGGGCCAGCCAGTCACCCAAGCGGTGATCACGGTTCCCGCTTACTTTAACGACTCGCAGCGGCAGGCCACCAAAGACGCGGGCCGCATTGCCGGTTTGGAAGTGCTGCGCATCATCAACGAGCCGACGGCAGCCTCTTTGGCCTACGGCTTGGACAAGCGCAACAACGAGACCATCCTCGTCTTCGACCTGGGCGGTGGCACTTTCGATGTGTCCATCTTGGAAGTGGGGGATGGCGTTTTCGAGGTGAAATCCACCAGCGGCGACACGCAGTTGGGGGGCGACGACTTCGACAAGAAGATCGTCGATTGGATGGCCGAGCAGTTCAAGCAAATGGAAGGGATCGACCTGCGGCAAGACCGGCAGGCGCTGCAACGGCTAACGGAAGCTGCGGAAAAAGCCAAGATCGAGCTGTCCAGCGTTTCCGAAACCACCATCAACCTGCCCTTCATCACTGCCACTGCCGATGGGCCCAAACACCTGGAGCTGAAGCTCTCCCGCGCTCAATTTGAACACCTCTGTGCCGACCTGCTGGAGCGCTGCAAGGGGCCGGTGGAACAAGCCCTGCGGGATGCCAAGCTCACCAAGGCCGACATCAACGAAGTGGTGCTGGTGGGGGGATCCACCCGCATTCCGGCGGTGCAGCGGCTGGTGAGGGAGCTGCTGGGCAAAGAACCCAACCAAAGTGTCAACCCCGATGAGGTGGTGGCGGTTGGGGCGGCCATCCAAGCGGGTGTGCTGGCGGGCGAAGTCAAAGACGTGCTGCTGCTGGATGTCACCCCCTTGTCCTTGGGGGTGGAAACCTTGGGCGGCGTGGCCACCAAGCTCATCCCGCGCAACACCACCATCCCCACCCGCAAGTCGGAGATCTTCTCCACTGCCGAAGATGGGCAGACCTCTGTGGAAATCCACGTGGTGCAAGGGGAGCGGGAGCTGGCCCGCGACAACAAATCTCTGGGCCGCTTCAAGCTGGACGGGATCCCGCCGGCCCCCCGCGGTGTGCCGCAGATCGAGGTCACCTTCGACATCGACGCCAACGGCATCCTCAAGGTGACGGCCAAAGACAAAGGCAGCGGCAAAGAGCAGAGCATCTCCATCACCGGCGCCTCTACTTTGGATAGCAAAGAGGTGGAGCGCATGATTGCTGAGGCAGAAAAATACGCTGCCGAAGACCGGGCCCGCCGGGAGAAAATTGAGCGCCGCAACAAGGCCGACTCGCTGGCCTACCAAGCCGAGCGGCAGTTGAAGGAGTTGGGCGACAAGATCTCCTCCAGCAAACGCAGCCAAATCGAGACTCTGGTGCGAGAACTGCGGGAGGCCATCCAGCGGGAGGACGACAGCGCCATCCAGAGCAAAGAGCGGGAGCTGCAAGAGGCTCTCTACGCCATGAGCAGCGAGCTGTATCAACAGCCGGGGGCCTCCTCTGGCCCCACTCCCGGCTCAGGGAAAACCTCCGGCGGCAGCGATGATGTGATCGATGCCGACTTCACCGAGAGCAAGTGACTGCTCAGGGATCCCTCCGTGGGCCGCGGGCCCAGGGCGGATCCCGCCCTTACTTGTAGCGCCGATAATGAGGAGGGACGGGATGGGCGATGGCGTCTAGCCCGCCTCCTCATTTTCTTCAGTAGGTCGGAGGGAAGGAGCCCTTGCCGGGGACGCCTAGCCTCGTGGTTTTCTGCCCACTCTCAGCGATTTGCCTGCGGACGCCTCCATGCAAAACTTTAAGGACTACTACAAGATTTTGGGGGTCAGCAAAACGGCCACTGCCGATGAGGTGAAACAAGCCTATCGGCGCCTAGCCCGCAAGTATCACCCAGATGTCAACCCAAATGACAAAACTGCCGAAGAGAAGTTCAAAGACATCAACGAAGCCTACGAAGTTCTCTCGGATCCCGGCAAACGCAGGCAATACGACCAATTTGGCCAATACTATCAGCAGGGCGGGTTCCGCTCCAGCCGCAATGCCTACACCGGCAGCCCCTTCAGCGAAGACTTCGGGGGGAGCGGATTTGGGGGGAGTGGCGTCGATTTCAGCCAATTTGATGATTTTCAAGACTTCATCGATCAACTGCTGGGCCGGGTGCGCAGCCAAACCACAGACCGCAGCAGTGGATTTTCGGGATCCAGCGGCAACACCAGTTACGATGCTGAGGCCACCATCCAGATCAGCATTCCAGAAGCTTTTGAGGGGGGCAAGCGCCGTCTGCGGGTGGGCGGGGATCGCACGCTAGAGGTCAATCTCCCTCCCGGCATTACCCCAGGCAAGCGGATTCGCCTGCGCGGTCAAGGCCACCCCAACCCCAACGGCGGTGCTGGTGATCTGTACCTCAAAATCGAGCTGAAAGACCACCCCTTCTATCGCCTAGAGGGATTCGACGTTTACTGCGATCTGCCCATCAGTCCCAGCGAAGCGGTTTTGGGCGCCCAGGTGGAAGTGCCCACCTTAGATGGGGTGGTGAAGCTGCGGATCCCACCTGGCATGCAGCCGGGGCGAAAGTTGCGGCTGGCGGAAAGGGGATTTCCCAAAGGCAACGGAGAACGGGGGGATTTTTACGTGGTGGTACAGATCCATTTGCCCACCCAGGTCTCTGGCGAAGAGCGAGAACTTTACGAAAAGCTGCAGCAGGTTCAATCCTACAATCCCCGCGCCGCCCTCAAGCTCTAGCAGTTAGGATGGGATCCCGCTGGAACCCGGTCGCGTCGGCGGGACAGGATCCCTATTTGCTTCTAGAGGTTCTTGACAGGAGGATCTCTGGCTCCATTGCAGTTGCCGTAGGATCCCGCGCAGCAAGGCCACCTCGGCCACGGTTAGGCCGGCCCGCTGGAACAGGGCGCGAAACTTGAGCATTTTGCGGCGGGCTGTGTGGGGGCGTAGGTAGCCAATCTGCAGCAACAGCGCTTCCAGGTGAGCGAAAAAGCCTTGCAGCAGCTCGAAGGGGGCAAGCCTTTGCGGTGAGGGCACAGGAGGAGCGGGAGAAGGGCTCTCGCAGGCAAGGGTGTACAGCTCATAGCAACAAATGGCCACGGCTTGGGCCAAGTTCAAAGAGGGATAGGTCGCATCGGTGGGGATCTGGATCTGGCGATGGCAGAGGGCCAGCTCCTCGTTGCTCAAGCCGCGATCTTCGGGGCCAAACACAAGGGCAGCAGGGCCGGCGGCCAGCAGGGCAGGGAAGGCTTGGCGAGGAGACTGAATTTGCCATTCGGGTGGGTAGGTTTGGCTGCGTCCCGTTGTCCCGAAAACTTGCACACACCCCTGCAGGGCTTCGGGCAAGGTATGCACCTTCTGGGCTTGGTGGAGCAAGTCCGCCCCATGCACGGCTGCGGTGAGCGCCTCGGCATCCAGGGGATCACATTGGGGATCCACCAGCACCCATTGCCTGAGGCCCATGTTTTTCATGATGCGAGCAACAGCGCCCAAATTGCGTGGCCCAGCCGGCTGCACCAACACAAGCCGCACCTGCGCCAGTTGTTCAGGGCCAGAGTGGGTTGACATACTCCATGCCCTAAAGAGCAAGGATTCTTGACGCTTCACAGACCGATGCCAGCAAGCTGGTCTTACTAGGACTCCGTCCCGCTGGCGCGAACAGTCTCCACATCCGTTCTAGAGTCGGGCGCTCGCCTTGGCGGCGCGGAGCGCTTTGCCCCATCCCGACTTGCTCTATGCTTCGGGAAGCATTCCCATCCCGGTCGTGGACTGTGCCACAACCGTCGCAGACCACCACCCGAGTAGCTAGGTCAAGCTTGCCCCAATGCCAGCCACACTTCGAACAGTGCTGACTGGTTGCTGCCCAGCGGTCAATGACCCGCACTTCCCTGCCGTACTTGCCCCCTTTTGCCTCGCACAAAGCGCGAAACATCCCCCACCCTTGCCTGCTAATTGCCCTGGACAGTTTGCGGTTTTTCAACATCCCACTTACATTCAGGTCTTCCAAACAAACCACTTGGTTTTCGCTGATGAGCTTGGTAGACAGCTTGTGCAGGAAGTCCAACCGCAGGTCAGCAAGGCGACGGTGCAACTTGGCCATCCTCAGCCTTGTCCGCTCCCACCGCTTTGACCCTTGGACCCGTCTGGCCAATGGCTTTTGCAACTGAGCGATGCGCCGGTACAAAGGCTCATCGTTGGGGCTGTGGTACTGAGCTCTGTTACTTACAGCGGCAACGGTTTTGATGCCCAAATCCACCCCAACGCTGGGAGACTGAGCAGGAACACGCATAGGCTCCACCTCTACGACGAAGCTAACAAAGTACCGCTCCGCGCAGTCCTTGATTACGGTTACAGAGCTTGGTTGACTTGGCAGCGGACGGCTCCAGATAGGCTGGATAGTTCCTATCTTGGCGAGATGCACACGCTCCCCTTTCAGGGAAAAGCTATTGGCCACTAAAGTCAATGACTGCTTTGATTGTTTCTTCTTGAAGTGTGGAAAACCTCCTTTGTTCTCAAAAAAACGCCGGTACACTTGGTCTAAGTGCCTCAAGGATTGCTGTAGGGCAACACTGGATACCTCCTTGAGCCATGCCACTGATTGCTTTAACCCTGTCAGCCGCTTTGACAAAGCGTTGTACCCTGGATACTTGCCAACGGCTTGGCAGTGGGCCAGGGCCTCGTTCCAGACAAACCTGACACAACCGAATACTTTGGCTAGGGCTTGCTTCTGTTGGTCTGTAGGGTAGAACCTATACCTATAGCGGGCTTGCATGGGTTGAAGTTAGGTTGGCGCGTCATCTTAGCATATGGGATTAAGGAGAGACCGCAACAGCGTTTCCAGCTTGCAAGCGCACTTGGTGTTTGTCACCCAATACAAACGCAGGATACTAACGCAGGAAGGTTTGGACTTAATTGCGGCAGCATTTAAGAGCGTTGCCCAATCGATGGATTTTGAGATTTTAGAGTTTAACGGTGGAGCAGACCATATTCATCTTTTGATTTTCTACCCACCTAAGTGGTCTATTTCCAGATGGTTAACGCTCTCAAGAGTCTCCAGTCGCAGGTACGGCCAGGCTAAGTTTCCCAAGCCCTACGGCAAAACTGCCTTGTGGAGCCCTAGCTATTTTGCATCGAGTGTGGGTGGGGCTCCTCTACAAGTCTTAGTTGCTTACAGCCAAAATCAAGAAAAGCCGCCCTCAAGGGCGGGGTTTTAGACCCAAATTTTTGATAAAGTCAGAGCACGGTTAGCCCGGAGGAGTGACAACGGCATGAAAGCCATGATCCTGGCAGCAGGCAAAGGCACGCGAGTGCGGCCCATCACCTACATGATGCCGAAGCCGATGATCCCCATTTTGCACAAGCCTGTCATGGAATTTTTGGTGGAGCTGCTGCGGGAACATGGGTTTAACCAAATTATGATCAACACCAGCCACTTGGCCCACCAAATCGAAGACTACTTCCGCGATGGGCAGCAGTGGGGGGTTCACATCGGCTTTTCGTTCGAGGGTCACTTTGAGAACGGCCAGCCGGTGGCCCAGGCCCTGGGATCCGCAGGGGGCATGCGCAAGATCCAGGATTTCTCCGGATTTTTCGACAGCACCTTTGTGGTGCTCTGTGGGGATGCGCTAATCGACCTAAACCTCACGCAGATCGTCAACTTCCACAAAGCCAAGGGAGCGCTGGCCACCGTGGTGTTGCGGGAGGTGGATCCCAGCCAGGTCTCCAGCTACGGAGTGGTGGTAACCGATGAGACGGGTCGCATCACTGCCTTCCAAGAAAAGCCCAGGCGGGAAGAGGCCCTCAGCCACACCATCAACACCGGCATCTACGTTTTCGAGCCGGAAGTGTTCGACTACATTCCCCCCGGCTGCCCCTACGACATCGGCAGCGATCTCTTCCCGGCCTTGGTGAAAGCGGGCGCTCCCTTTTATGGGATCACGGCTGACTTTCAGTGGGTGGACATTGGCCGCACCCACGACTACTGGCTGGCAGTGCAAAAAGTGCTGCGCGGCGAGATCAAGGGGGTCAAGGTGCCCGGGATCCAGATTCAACCCGGCGTATGGACGGGGATCAACATCCGCGCCAACTGGGATCGCATCCATATTGAGCCACCGGTCTACATCGGGGCCAGCAGCCATTTGGCGGACGGGGTCAAACTCATCGGCCCCACAGCCATTGGCTACGGATGTGTGTTGAATGAAGGGTGTACGCTGGATGGCAGCTTAATTTTTAACTACACCCAGATCGCGGCAGGCGTAACCCTGCGCCACCAGATGGTGATGGGTCGCTACTGCATTTCCTCGGATGGCAATGCCATCGATACCGAAGAGTCCAACCTCACGTGGCTGATCGGAGATGCCCGCAGCAATGCCAACGGCAAATCCCCATAGCTCCCTCTACCTCTACGGGATCGTCGCTGCCCCCGGCCCGCGCCACCTGAGTGTGGTGGGATTGGACAAGCAGCCGGTGCAGGTTCACGGGCTGGGATCCCTGGCCTTCTTGTATTCCCAGGCTCGACAAGAGCGCTACCTGGCCAGCCGGGCCAACTTGCTTGCCCATGAAGCCGTGCTGGAAAAAGTGATGAACGAGGGACATCGGGCTCTGCTGCCCCTGCAATTTGGTCTGGTGGTCAGCGGCTGGGAGCAGGTGGAACGGGACTTGGTGCAGCCCCGCTTGGCGGATCTGCTGGCTCTGCTGGAGCGCCTAGAGGGCAAGCGGGAGGTGGGAGTAAAGGTCTTCTGGGATCCCGAGCAGGAGCTCAAGCTGGGGCTAGAGGAAAACCCTGCCCTCAAAGCTCGGCGGGACGAAATGGCCGGCGCTCCTCTGGGGCTGGACGCGGTAGTCGAGATCGGACGGGCTCTGGAGCAGCTCTTAGAGCAGCGACGTCAGCGCATTGCCCAGACCTTTACAGCAGCCCTCAGCCCCTTGGCCAGCGACCGCGTAGAAGGAGATCTGCTCACCGAAAACATGGCCTACAACGGCTCGTTTTTGATCAATTGGGAAGATGAGCCGGTTTTTGCCCAAAAAGTAGAGGAGCTAGACCAGACCTTCCAGGGGCGGCTGCGCATTCGCTACAACAACTTCACCGCTCCCTACAATTTCGTCAAACTTTGACACACTCAGCTGTATTGGGTCACTTCTCTACAAAAGACAAGAGGAGACCGCTCGGCTGAATGGTCGAAGGCAGGGATCCTTTTGGAAATCTGCTCAGGTATTGTGGGGATGGGCGCTGCAGTCTGTAAGCCGAGGGAGACGGTATGGGGTTGCTTATTTTTATCTTGTTTTTAGCTCTGGCTGCCGGGATCTTGGCTCTAGCCCTTTACCACGAAAAGAAACGTCGAGAAGCTCTGGAGCGGGTAGCTGCACAGCTAGGAATGCGCTTTTCTGCCCAGTTGCCTGAAGAGATTCGATCTCGCTTGTTGCAAGCAGGCTTTGGACTGTTTGAACGAGGCCATGGGCGGCGTTTCTATAATTCGATGTCCAAGCGGCTGATCGATGGCACTGAGATTACCGTTTTTGATTACCAATACACCAGCGGCAGTGGCAAGAGTTCCAGCACTTATCGCCAGTCCGTCTTCTACGCCTATCACGAGGATCTTCATCTGCCGCGTTTTCGGCTGCACCCCGAAAATGCCTTTTTCCACGGCATCGCCAAAGCTTTTGGCATGCAAGATATCAATTTCGAGAGCCACCCTAAGTTCTCCCGGAGCTATCTCTTGCGAGGAGAGAATGAAGCCCAAGTTCGGCTGCGGTTCCATCCTGGCGTCCTTGGTTTTTGGGAGCAGCATCCCAACTATTGCGCCGAAGGAGCTGGCGCCCACCTCATTCTTTGGCAAAATAACCGACAGGTGAGTCCCGAAGAGATAGCAAAATGGATGCGCTTGGGGGAAGAGTTGACGCAACAGCTGCGGCGTAGGTAGCAGCAGAGCCTACGGCCCGCTGCCGCAAGCAGCTAACCTCAGCCTAAACCTCAACCGCAGAGGGTGGCCTCTCTACTGGGTGCTGATCTACTGGGCGCTGAGAGCGGCCAACAAATCATCCGCCAATGACACCGCCGTATAGACCAAAGCCTGTCGTTGCTCAGGAGACAAATCGCCAACAGGAGTCTGGGGATTGCTCACGATACCTTGCAATACCTTGCTGGCTATGTATTCCCGCTTGGAAACCCCTGGGCTGGAGATGGTGGGGTTGTCGAGAGAGAACTTCTGATGGTGCTCGAAGGGGAAGGCGTATTCGGGGGCAACCGGCATCGCTCGACTCCAGATGGATCTCTACACTCTGCTTTGCCTATTTTCCCATCCTCTCTCGCTGGGGATTTTAAAAAAGCGGTGCCTCAAAAAAGACATAACGGGTTATCGTAATCAGAGAGATCCCTATGTGGGGGAAGGATCTGGGCTGCTCTCCCTTGGGAACAGTGGACATGCATTTGAGGGATTCTTTTCGACGCACCAAAATTGTTGCCACCATCGGCCCTGCCAGCTCAAATCCAGCCATTCTCAGGGAGATGATCCTGCAAGGGGCAACCACCCTTCGCCTGAACTTCTCCCATGGGGATCACGAGCTACACCGCCGCAGCATTCGCCTGATCCGCCAAACCGCGATGGATCTGGGCATCCAGGTCGCCATCTTGCAAGACCTACAGGGGCCGAAAATCCGCTTGGGCAAGTTCGCCGAAGGCTCGATCACCCTCAAGGCAGGGGATCCCTTTGTGTTGACCAGCAAACCTGTCTTGGGATCCCAAGAGCGCAGTTGGGTCACCTACGACAAGCTGGCCCAAGAAGTGCCCGAAGGAGCGACGATCCTCATCGACGATGGTCGAGTGGAGATGCGGGTGGAAGCCGTGGATCCGGAAGCGGGCGAACTCTTCTGCCGCACCATTGTCGGGGGTACCCTCTCCAACAACAAAGGGGTCAATTTCCCCGGTGTGCGCCTGAGCATCCGCGCCGTGACTCCAAAAGACAAAGAAGATCTCTACTTCGGCCTCAACCAAGGGGTGGATTGGGTGGCCCTCAGCTTTGTGCGGGATCCCTCTGATGTGCTGGAGCTGCGGGAGCTCATTGCCTCAGCCAAACGGCCTTCTTCCGGCTCAGCCGACAAGCGGGTACCCATCATCGTCAAGATCGAGAAACACGAGGCCATTGAACAGCTGCCCCAGATTTTGGCCCTCAGCGACGGTGTGATGGTGGCGCGGGGAGATCTGGGGGTAGAGCTGCCTGCGGAAGAGGTGCCGATCCTGCAGAAGCGGGTGATCGCCCTGGCCAACTCCCTGGGGATCCCGGTAATTACGGCCACCCAAATGCTGGACAGCATGGTGCACAGCCCCCGACCCACCCGTGCCGAAATCTCCGATGTGGCCAACGCCATTTTGGATGGCACCGATGCCGTCATGCTCTCCAACGAGACGGCTGTGGGCAAATACCCTGTCGAGGCCGTTGCCACCATGGCCCGCATTGCCGTGCGCACCGAGCGCGATTACTTTGACCTGACCTCCGCCGACCGACGACAACGCCTTCGCGCCCTTGCCATGCAGGAGCTGAGCCAAAACAACGGCAACAGTCCTGCCGGGATGCGGCCCAAAACCCTGATCACCGACTCGATCAGCCGCGCCGTGGGGGAGATCGCCCAAGAGTTGGATGCTGTAGCCGTGATGACCCTGACCAAAACAGGGGCTACTGCTCGCAATGTCTCTAAGTTTCGCCCCCGCACTCCCATCCTAGCCGTAACCCCCCATGTGGAAGTGGCACGGCGGCTGCAGTTGGTTTGGGGGGTACATCCGCTGTTGGTTATGGATTTGGCCACCACCCGCCAGACCTTTCAAGCGGCCATCAGCTTGGCTCAGGAAGATGGCTTGCTCAAGGATGGCGACTTGGTGGTGCTCAGTGCAGGAACCCTGCCAGGCGTTGCGGGATCCACCGATCTGATCAAGGTGGATGTGGTGAAAGCGGTGGTGGCTCAAGGCAAAGGGTTTGGCAAAGGCATTGTCAGCGGCCCGGCCCGCATCTTGAGATCCAGCCTCGATGCCAGCAAAATCACCGCCGGAGACATTTTGGTTGCCCAATCCACCGACGCCAACTATGTGGAGGCGATCAAACAGGCAGCCGGCGTGATTACCGAAGAAGAGGGAGCCTCCTCTCATGCAGCAGTCATTGGCCTGCGGCTGGGGGTGCCGGTGCTGGTGGGGGTCAAGGATGCTACCCGCTTAATCCGGGATGGATCTATCGTCACTCTGAACCCAGAAAAAGGCATAGTGACCGCAGGAGCCGATGGCTTGGGCTTTTAAGCGGGCCTTAAGGTTGCCTGCAATACAAACTTGTATCTCTTGCTACGAAACGAGACCCAGTTCTATGATGGGGGTAGCGAGGCAAGATTTTCCCTGACCCTTCGGTGCGTCCCATCCATTCCACGTGTAGGTTAAGCTATGCCCACTTTACAAGCCACCCACTATGCGGTTGAGGCCATCCAGGAGGAAGCTCGTCGCCTCATTCAGCAGGGGGTCTTACGCCGCTCTGCAGCCATTGCCCACCTGCAACCCTTTTTCCCGCAGCGGGAGTGGCAGGCGATTGCCCAAGAGCTGGAGCTGCAAGACTACTGCCCCTCGGATCCTCTCTGCGATTTAATCGGCGACTGCGAGGAGTGGGGCGAAGACTAAGCCTCGATCTGCCGAGGATGGCAAGCGGTCGGCGTTGGCAGACAGCCAATGCTTCTTTCTATTCCACCCGTTTTTTCCCTCTTGATCTGTCGGCGGTTAAGCTGGATGAACTATAGTCAGTAATCAAACATCCCTTTTCGCCGGGTTCGCATGGGTCAGACGGCTGTCATTGCCACCTCAGATGGAGGTCTCGACCTGAATAGCCTCGGTTTTGAGGTGCCAGGGTGGCTGCGTGCTCTGCTTTCCGGTGCCGAGGATCCCGGCGATGGGCTGCGGCCTTACACGGCTGAAGAAGCCGATCTGCTGCGCCGTGCCTTTGAGTTTTCTTACTGTTTGCATCAGGGCCAAAAACGCAAATCGGGGGATCCCTACATTGCCCATCCGGTAGCCGTGGCTACTCTCCTGCGGGAGCTGGGGGGGGATGCGGTGACAGTGGCAGCCGGCCTTTTGCACGATGTTGTCGAAGATACAGAAGTTACTCTAGAGGCCCTGGAAGCCGAATTTGGCTCTGAAGTTCGCCTACTGGTAGAGGGGGTTACCAAACTCTCCAAGTTCAATTTCTCCAGCAAAACCGAGCAGCAAGCGGAAAATTTCCGCCGCATGTTTGTGGCCATGGCCAAAGACATTCGAGTCATCGTGGTCAAGCTGGCGGATCGCTTGCACAACATGCGCACCCTGCAGTATCTCTCCCCCAGCAAGCAACGGCAGATTGCAGCCGAAACAATGGAAATTTTCGCCCCTTTGGCCAACCGGCTGGGGATCTGGCACTTCAAATGGGAACTGGAGGACCTGGCTTTTAAGTATCTGGACTACGAAGCTTACCGGAAGATCCAGGAATTGGTCAATGCCAAGCGCGCCGAGCGAGAGGCAGAGATTCAAGCTTTTATTGAAGAGCTGCGGCAGAACCTTCTTCAAGCGGGGCTGGAACATTTCGAGATCAGCGGGCGGCCCAAACATTTGTACAGCATCTATCGCAAGATGCAGCAGCAGCGCAAAGAATTTCACGAGATTTACGATCTCTCAGCAGTTCGGGTAATCGTACATACCAACAGCGAGTGCTATCGGGTGCTGGCAGTCGTTCACAACTGCTTTCGCCCCATCCCCGGGCGTTTCAAAGACTACATTGGCTTGCCCAAGGCCAATCGCTACCAATCTTTGCACACGGCAGTGATCGGCCTGCAGGGACGACCGGTGGAGGTGCAGATTCGTACCGAAGAGATGCACCGCGTGGCTGAGTACGGGATCGCCGCCCACTGGAAGTACAAGGAGGCCGGCAGCACCACCGTCAAGGCGGACGAGGAGCGCTTCACCTGGCTGCGGCAGCTCTTGGAGTGGCAAAACGACCTCAAAGACGACAAAGAGTATCTGGACACCCTTCGCGAGAATCTGTTTGAGAGCGAGGTTTACGTTTTCACGCCCAAGGGGGACTTGCTGGCCCTGCCCCAGGGATCCTGTCCGGTGGACTTCGCCTATCGCATCCACTCCGAAATTGGGGATCACTGTGCAGGAGCGCGGGTAAACAACAAGATCGTGCCCCTGGATACCCGCCTGCGCAACGGCGACATTGTGCAGATCATCACGCACAAAAATGCCCATCCCAGCCTGGACTGGATCAATTTCGTTGCCACCAGCTCTGCCCGCAATCGCATTCGCCAATGGTTTAAGCGCTCCAATCGCGAGCAAAACATCGCGCGGGGCCGGCATTTGCTGGAGCGGGAGCTGGGCAAAACGGGCTTTGATGCCCTGCTCAAATCAGAGCGGATGCAGAAGGTAGCCGAAAAGCTCAACTACGCCAGTGTAGAGGATTTGTTGGCCGCTCTGGGTTATGGTGAGACAACCCCCACGCTGGTGATCCATCGGCTGCAGGAGGTCAGCAGGCCGGCAGTATCTGCTCCCACAGAGGAAGAATCGCTTGAGGGATCCAAGCTGTTGTTGCCACGGGCTTCTGCGGCTCCCAGTTCTATCAAATCCCAATCTCCCATTCTGGGGGTGGAGGGTCTGAAACACCAGTTGGCCAAGTGTTGTAATCCGCTGCCGGGGGATCCGATTTTGGGCGTAGTCACCCGCTTTAAGGGTATTAGTATCCACCATCAGGACTGTCCACGGGTGGCTCAGGTTTCGGGGGAACGCCTGGTGCCAGTACGCTGGAACGAAGAGCAACTGCGGCAGAGCACCCAGATCTACCCGGTAGAACTGCATCTGGAGGTTATCGACCGCGTTGGGGTGCTGCGGGACATTCTTTCCCGTCTATCGGATCAAGGCATTAATGTTCGCAATGCTAAGGTACAAACTTTTGCCAACCGCACCGCCCTGATCGATCTCTGTATCGATGTACGTGATAAGAAACAGCTCACCCAGGTTCAAAGTCAACTGCGCCAGCTTTCTGACGTGATCGTGCTGCGCTCCCGCCATCACCAAAACGGATCCCGTTGACCTACGCCTGGCCCTTCGCGGGTACGGACTCTAGACCGCATCCCTATTGCGACTCGCTCCTGCAGCAGCCCAATTTTGGGTCAGGCGCTGTCCCATCCTCATCCTGACCTCCTTTGCCGCTTCTGGTGCGCAGAGCGCTTTCCCGCTCCTCTGGGGTTTTGCCAAAAATCCCGTGTCAGCTCACAGGTGGCCAGGCAAGGCCGACAAGCCCAGAGCAATATCCCAGGCTTTCTTCGACAGCCTGTGGAAAACCTGTGGAAATCCAGCGAAGCCCGCCCCAGCTCCGGTGGAATCCCCAGCCATATCTAGGGGGAAGGATCCACTACCTTAGGGGATCTCACACTGACTGTGCGTTAATTTTTATGAATTTGTCAGAAAACCATAACATTAGCCTGTGGAAAACCTGTGGAAAAACCTGAAAAATTTGTGGAAAACCTGTGGAAAAACCCCCCAAGTTATTAACAGGTATAAATACTCTGTGGAAAAGTGGCCAAGTTATCCACAGTTTTTCCACAGGTGGGGAATAAGCTCAAAAGCTCATGGCGCAAGGTGTTGACGATCACTTTCCACAGTTTCCACAGCCCCTACTACTACTAGATCAAAAAATTAAATTAGGCAGGGATCGAAATTTCAGATCTGTCCTACGCGCGAGGCAAATTTTCCAAAACTCGACCGCAAGGGGAGGGATCCAACCGGGGCAGTCGGTGTAGGATCTGCGTGTGCAGCCCTCAAGTGCCCCCCATGGTGCAAGCTCAACGTCCTGTGGATCGAGAACTCGAGGCCGAGTCATTTGCGGCAGTGTTGCGCAGCAGCAAGACTGCAGCTCCTCAGCGTGGGGAGGGATACCTTGACGGGGCCGTGGACTCGTCTCCGGAGGGTTTCAGCTTCACCTGCGAGCAAGCCGATCTCAGCCACCACCTCACTTCCGTTGGACGGGCTGCGGCCAGCCGCCCCGCCCTGCCCGTTTTGGCCAATGTGTTGGTGGAGGCCGACGCGGAAACTCAGCGGGTTGCTTTGACCGCCTTTGACTTGAACTTGTGCATTCGCAGCGAGTTCGAGGCTCAGGTCAGGGGATCCGGTCGCACCACCCTGCCGGCCAAGCTGCTCAGCGACATCGTCAGCCGTCTGCCCAGCGGCCCAGTGACTCTTGACGCAAGCAGCCAAGCCCAGGAGAGTGCCCCTGTGATTCTCATGTCGGCAGCCGGCCAGTACCAAGTGCGCAGCATGTCGGCTGAAGAGTACCCCACCCTACCGGAAATATCGCTCCGCACCGCCGACGCAGATGGCGATTTTGTGGGGGAGGAAAGCCCAACAGCTCAGGCCCTGGAGCTGCCCATCGAGAGCCTGTTGCAAGGGATCGGCCAAACCCTTTTTGCGGCCTCTGGAGATGAGACCAAGCAGGTGCTCACAGGAGTGCATGTCAAGCTCTTGCCAGGGGATCCCCCTTGCCTAGAGTTTGCGGCCACCGACGGGCATCGTCTGGCGATGGTGCAGGTGGAGGCGGACGGGATCCCGGTTGCGTCGGCCAATACGGGAATGGGGTTGGATTTCACCATTCCCGCTCGCACTTTGCGGGAGGTGGAGCGCATCCTCGGCACACAGACCGTCGCCTCTACGGTGGAGCTGAGGTTTGACCGATCCCAGGTGCAGTTTGTCCTGCCCCCTCGCGCCGGCAAAACCCAGTGCCAACAGCGGATCACCAGCCGCCTTTTGGAGGGCCAATATCCCGACTACAACCGCCTGATTCCCAGGCAATTTGAGCGGCAGATAACCCTGGAGCGTCGGCCTTTGATTGAGTCGCTGGAACGGGTGGGAGTACTTGCTGCCCAAAGAAACGACATCGTCAAGTTCAATCTTTCTGCCGCAACCCAAACCCTGCGCATCAGCACCGAGGCGCCCGATGTAGGAAGTGGCGAGGAATCTTTGCCGGTGCAAATGTCCGGCCCTGACCTGGAGCTGGCCTTCAATGTGCGTTACCTGCTGGATGCCCTTAAGGTGTTTCATACGCAGCAGGTGAGCCTGGAGCTAAACGGTGCCACTCAGCCAGCTATTTGGAAGCCCCTTGGGGCGATGCGGCTCTGTTATTTGGTCATGCCGGTGCAGCTACGGGCTACCTAGTCCTAGGGAACTAATTGAAGAACAGCCTCGGTGGCTCTTGTCCCATGTTCAGAGAGCAGGTGGATGCCGATCCAGCTCAAACAAAGCGGTAGGTAAACTCCTGCACCAAGTCCACACGCCCTTTGCGCAAAACTGCCGGATCCAAACGTTCAGTCGTGTTGCAAGTCATCAGCACCACCAGCCTTTGTTCACAGTCGGCGTATTCTGCGTCGAGCACGCTTTGGTGGAGGGTGCCATCCAGCAGGCTGAGGATGCGCTCAGTTTTGGTGCTCCGTTGGGCCACCTCGCTGGCGCGGTCTTGGGCGAGGTTATCTGCCTCATTGATGATCAGGCACACCCGCTCCAGATAGGAAGGCGCAATGAACTCTTGCACGGCTTCATGATCCAAGATGAACACCACATAGCCCAGTGGTACCAGCAGCTCGTGGGCCACCGCTTGCGTCCAGGCAGTTTTACCGGTACCTGGGATCCCGTGTACCAAGACCGCCAATCGCTCCTGCTGCAGAATTCGCTGTTGAACCTGATCGGTGAAGGCTTGAATCTCGGCGGGAAAAGAACTGATTGGATGTGGGCTCTGGATTTGCCCAATTCGGCTTTGGTAGCCGCTCACCATCACCGCCAGGTTGTAGGTAACCTTGCGGATCAAGGGCTTGAGATCTACCCCAATCAGGGTGTAGCGACGGCGGGTTTGATAGGTGGTCTGGATTTGCAGCCAAATCTGATGCTCCGGCCAAAAGGCATAGACGGTGCCCGGACTACTGATTTGATCCCAGCCGTTGAAATGCTCAACCGGGTAGTAGAAGTAGCGATCCATGTACACTTGCACGATCTGTGCCGGTCGCCCCAGATGCGCCAAGATTTTGAGAACGATAACTTCTTGCAGACAATTCAAGACGTAATGAATGGGAATCTGGTCGCGGCTCACCTGCTGCCGCAGCGGAGTTTCCGTCGAAAGATAGCTTCGAAAGGTGCAGTCGGGGCCGGGTGGGGGTGGGGTAATGCTGTTCCAGAATTCCTCGATCTCGTAACGGGTGTTCTCTGAAAACAGGTTAAGCAAATTGGCCAGCGGGCTATATTCGTTGCGTCCCACTGCGTTGGCGATATCGCTGCACACATCCAGAATTTTCTCGGCCAATTCCCAGGGATCCTGCATGGCCAGTTGCCAGAAATACTCGACATCGAAATGGCGGAGCAGAGGTCTCCACCCGGATTGCAGGAGATTGTAGCTGTTGGTCTGCCGGTAGCTGGGGTAATAGTCGTCGTAACCGTTATCCATGCAGGGTTAGGGGCTAGGAAAAGGGGGAATCGGTGGGCTTGCTGGGGCGTGGATGCCTCTCCCACGAGAGCGAAACTATGGCGGCCCGGCACTGGGGTCTCAAAAAGGGGGTAGGGCATGTATGTTAGCTTGCGTCCCCGGCCCAGGGGCAACAGCCCCACCGTTTTCCGGTGCCAGATCCCGCTGGGAAAGTGTATCCCAATTAGGTAGGGAGGGCTTCCAAATCGTTGCTGTGGGCTGCGGAGCTGGAATTGCCTTCTAGGGCTGCTTGGGCGTTGCGTCGCAGTCGGCGGGCCTTGAGCCGGCGCAAGGCAGAGGCGGGAAACTTCTGGTCGAATTCCCCATCTTCCATCTGGGCCAGTTCTTGGAGATCGGGGGCAACGTTCCAAGGGTAAGGCTGAAAATCCGGGATCCCACTGGGTTGGGCAAAGCGTTGGTTCCAAGGGCAGACCTCTTGGCAAATGTCGCAGCCAGCCACCCAGTTGTGCAGGTTTTGGGCAATTTCTGCAGGGATCCGCTCAGCGTGGCTTTCTAGGGTGTGATAGGCGATGCAGCGGCGGGAATCGACCACCCCCGGACTGACGATGGCCTGCGTGGGGCAAGCCTCTAGGCAGCGGGTACAGGTGCCGCAGTGAGCGGTGTGGGGCTGGTCAGGGAGCAACGGCAGGGTGGTCAGGATCACTCCCAGAAACACCCAGGAGCCGTACTCGCGGGTGAGCAACAGGCTGTTTTTGCCGATCCAACCCAAGCCCGCCTGCATGGCCCAGGGCTTTTCCGCCACCGGGCCGGTATCGACATAGCATCGACCGCGGTAGTTCGGAAATTGCGCTTGCATCCAGAGGTGGAGCTGCTTCAGCCGCCGCCCCAACACGCGGTGATAATCTCGCCCCCAAGCGTAGCGGGAGATCTTGCCCTTGCCGGGATCCTGGCTGTGGCGGATGGGGGTGTAGTAATTCAAAGCCACACAGACCAACGACTGCACCCCCGGCAGCACCTGCTTTGGATCCATTCGCCGGGGATCGGCCATCCAGGTCATGTCGGCGGCCATGCCTGCGGCCAGCCAAGCTTGCAGACCCCGCAAGTCGGGGGGATCCTCTGTGCTGGCAATGCCAACTTTGTCAAAGCCCAGCGCCAGCGCCTGTCGTTTCACCTGCTCTGTGATGCTGGCCCGGTCTGCTTCTTCTGGCCACACAGGGACATCCAACGCTACTTTGGCAAGCCCATCACCCGACGATAACGAGCTTCCAGATGCTCTGCCTGCTGGGATCGGCGGAAGGGATCCCAGGTGCTGTGGGCAAACAGATCCTGCCGCAGCTTGGCCACATCCACCGTCGTCACGGCTCCGCCGGACACCACCTGTTTTCCTCGCACCCAAACGCTATGCACTGCCTGGGTGGGCCGACCCAACACCAGCAGCCCAATGGGATCGGTACGGGGCAACAGCGACAGTTGGGTGAGATCGTACAGCACCAGATCCGCTTGCTTGCCCACTTCCAGGGATCCCATCTGATCCCCCAGGCCCAAGCCGATTGCCCCACCTCGGGCTGCCATCTCGATGCTCTCGCGGGGAGAAATCCAGTGGCGGTAGTCGGGATCCGTGATGTTGTGAAGGATGGTGCCGATTTTGATGGCCTCTAGCAAATCCTGCGAATCGTTGCTGGCGGATCCATCGCAGCCAAAGGCCACGTTCACCCCTGCCCGGCGATAGTTCAAAATGGGGGCAATGCCGCTGCCCAGGCGCAGGTTGCTCAGGGGGTTGTGAACAACGGTAGAGCCGGTGCGGGCCAAGATCTCGATATCGGCATCGCTGAGCCAGACGCAGTGGGCCAAGGAAGTTTTCCGGTCTAGGTAGCCCAAGCGCTCCAGATGCTCCACAGCACTACAGCCGTACTTTTCCTGGGCCAACATCTGCTGGGCGCGGGTTTCCAACAGGTGGGCGTGGCGGGGTAGGTCATACTTCTGGCTTAACTCCGCACAGCCCTTGAACAGCTCGTCTGAGCACAGTTGGATCCCTGTGGGAGCCACCATGAGGGTAATGCCCTCTTCTGGCCGGTGAAAGCGCTGCACCGCCTCTTCCACAATGGCCAGCACCTCTGCTGTGGAGAGGGGATAGGTTTCCGGCTCCCGATCCCAAGAGGAGCTGCTGGGCAACCCCCGAGAGAGAGCCTGATCCTGGATCAAGGGGCCCACGAAGGCGCGGATCCCGACTTCTCGGTAGGCCCGTACCGCCGCCTCAATGGTGGCCAACTCTTGGCCTGGGATCAACACCAGATGATCCACCACCGAGGTGCCCCCCGTCAGCAGGGTTTCCACCGCCGTCCCCAGCGCGCTGAGATAGATTTTTTCCGGATCCGGCGGCGCATACTCGTGCAGTTGTGCCAGCCACAGCTCCAGCGGATAGGGCGGTATGATCCCTCGTTGCCACATTTCGGAAGAATGGGTGTGGGCATTGACAAAGCCCGGCAGCAAGAGTTGGTTACTGGCATCCAGTTCCAGGCTGTCTGCGCCCGTTGCGGGTAACCCTCTGCCTATGGCAGCAATCCGTTCCCCCTCGATTCGCACATCTGCGGTTTCGTAGCCGGTGGCGGTGGGAATTAACGCATTGCGCAAGATAAAACTCATGCCCGGGATCCAAAAAGGCCGTCTGCTACCTTAGCGTGCTGGAGTTAACCCTGCCAAGGCGGGAGGATCAGAACATTTGCATGCATAACCTAGCCTTTCCCCCAAGGGATACCCAAGCGTAGTGGTTATAGAACTGCCGACATAGAGGTGCCCACACTCTCCATAACGCAGTTTCAACGCCTCTGCACCGCCGACATGACCCTACAGCTCAGCCTTGACCGGCTATTTCTTTTTCTTGGCGGAGCCTTTTTTGGCCGGCTTGCTCTCGGCAGCAGGGGCCGGTTCTGGGGCAGGTTCTTCAGGAGGAGCGGGTGGAGTCTCTTCCACTTTGGGGGCCTCTGCCGGCTTGAGACCGGCTTGAGCGGCAACCTCAGCAGCAAAATCCACTTCTTCTTTCTCGATCCCCTCTCCCAGGACAAAGCGCACAAACCGCCGCACCCGAATGTTTTCCCCCAGTTTGGCAATGTGCTGCTTGACCAATTCCTCCACCGTGATCGAGGAATCTTTAATAAAGGGTTGATCCAACAGGGATAACTCTTTCAGGCGCTTTTCGATGCGACCTTGCACGATCTTCTCGCGTATGTTCTCCGGCTTATTGGCCAGATCTTCTTTGCCCATTTCAATGGCTTTTTCCCGCTCCACCACTTCAGCAGGGATCTGGTCAACGCTGACGTATTCTACGTTTTGGCAGGCGGCAATCTGCTTGGCGATGTCTTGCACCAGTTTCTTAAAATCTTCGCTGCGGGCCACGAAGTCTGTCTCGCAGTTCACCTCTACCAACACCCCAATTCGATTGCCGAAGTGGATGTAGCTGTCAACCGCCCCCTCTGCCGCGACGCGACTGGCCTTTTTGGCTGCCCCTGCCAACCCTTTCTGTCGCAGCCAGGTGATGGCTTTCTCCATATCGCCACCGGAATCTTCCAGGGCTTTTTTGCAGTCCATCATGCCTGCGCCCGTCTTTTCGCGCAGCTCTTTGACCAGTTTGGCATCAATGCTCATGAGGGCTCCTCGAATGAAAGAACGGGAAGAATGTGGCGGGATATGAGTGAGAATGAGCGGGCTTCGGTAGAATTGTAAACCTAGATTTCAAGAATACACGCCTCTGGATAGGGAACAGGCAGAGAAGTGCCCGGATTGCACGGGATCCCTGCCCTCGGTCTAGCCTTCCTCGGCTTCTCCTTCTTCTTCGTCCTCCATATCCTCCAGCATGTCGTCGTCCAGATCCATGGCCCCTTCGTAGTCGTACTCATCCTCTTCAACGGTGTCGAGCTGCCCATGCCGCCCTTCGTAGATGGCATCCGCCAGCTTGCCTACAATCAGCTTAATCGCTCGGATGGCATCGTCGTTAGAGGGAATGAAGATATCGCTGAGATCGGGGTCGCAGTTGGTGTCCAGGAGTGAGATGATCGGGATGTTAAGCCTGATACATTCTTGAACGGCGTTGGCCTCCCGCCGCTGATCGACGATGATCACCGCATCGGGGAGCTTGCGCATGGTTTTAATGCCGCCCAAGTACTTTTCCAGCCTGGCCAACTCTCGCCGCAGACGGCTGGCCTCTTGTTTGGGCAGGCGATCCAGAAGACCGCTGCTCTCCATCTCCTCAATTTCTTTGAGGCGGTCGATGCGGGTTTTGATGGTGGCCCAGTTGGTGAGCATGCCCCCCAACCAGCGCTGGTTGACGTAGTAGCTGCCACAGCGACGAGCCTCTTGAGCAATGATCCCGGCAGCTTGCCGTTTGGTGCCCACAAACAGGAAGCGCCAACCCCTGTCAGCAGCATCCCGCACATACTCGTAGGCTTCGTTCAGATAGCGGGCCGTCTGCACCAAATCGATAATGTGGATGCCGTTCCGCTCGGTAAAGATGTAGGGCCGCATTTTCGGGTTCCAGCGGCTGGCCTTGTGGCCGAAGTGAACCCCTGCCTCCAACAGTTGAGGCAAACTGACTACGCTCATGAGTTTTTCCTCTCCTACGGGTTAGCCTCCGCCCGAACGGATCCCAGCCATAGCCCCCCCAGGGACCTGCACATCGCTTTTGGAGCACTCTGCCCCCGTTGGCGAGGAATTCAAGCGCCGTTGCAGGTAAACCGCGAAAGGGCTGTTAGGACACCCGGTGGTTCAGGCGTGTGATTTTTTAACAGCTTAACCAGGCTAGCACGTTTTTCGCAGGATCCCGCAGCTTGGGGTTAACTCTGGCGGCGATCCAATGCTAAACTGGCTAAGCGCTTCATAGGCTTCTACCTGTAAGTGCGTCGGGGCGTAGCGCAGCTTGGTAGCGCACCACTTTGGGGTAGTGGGGGTCGTGGGTTCAAATCCCGCCGCTCCGATACTGAGTAATCAGGGGAGGGCTTGAGCCGGACAAAGCCCACTATGCCGGAAACTTTGAGGTACTTTGGCTCCGCTGTCAATCCCTTGCCATTGGCTCCGTTGATCGGCAGCCTTAAGAATCAGGTCACAAGCTTGGCCGGACAATATGGGATCCCGGTTTTACGGTGCTGGATCCCGATGCGGAGCCGACCTTGAACAACATGGGGTTTCGACGGATCTGGAGCGCTTAATCACGGCACAGGATCCAGGCAATAAGGGGGGGATCCCTGTGGTCAAGATAATACCGAACGGCTTGGGTCAGGTCGATTTCCAGGTCGCGGTTTTGGATGTCGGTGATCATCCTGTGCATAAGCTCCAGATGGATGCGGTCGTCTTGGGTGAGCAGAGCATACTTGCCATTGGGGCTGTTGTTGAGGGCGGCCAAGGCCGCTTTGGTGGCGGTAGCCGTTTTGGAAGGAGGCTTAAGGCGGGCATCCCGTAGCAAAAGAAACTGAAGCTCAGGGTGAGCAATCACCAATTGGTTGAAGTTATTGAGCTGTCCATACATGCTGCTGGGACCCACTTGGATAAAGGCGATCACCCGCTTCTGGTCGGAGAAATAGAGGTGATCTGGAAGTTTGCGTTTGCCCAGCTTCAGGGTGCTCATGGGGACAGGATGGATCCCTTGCAGGGCATTGACGATGGTGCGCAATTTGCCGATATCGGCTGTGCTGTCCATAATCGCCTCTTGGGGATAGCTGGCACGAAGCTGGGCCTCGGTATCACGGAGGTAGGGTTCCAAGACTTCGGCAGGATCCTCAGAGAGGCTGGGTGGCTGGAGAGGCGGAGCTACAGCAAGGAGACTCTGGGCAGGAAGAAGGGGGATGAGCAGTTGTTTGAGGGTTTGCAGCTCAGTTTCGAGCCGCTGGACACGGGCGGCTAGATTGCTGGCAGTGGGTACAACTTGCACCTGGGGAGGGAGAGGGATCCCGTTGATGTAGTGGCGATAGTAGGCTGAGGCCCGGTTGAGAATGGCCCGGATGGAGGGTTGACCAAGAATATCGCTTAGGTCATCGGCGGTGAAGAGAGCTTGGAGGTGGATCCCTGAAGGCAGGCGGCTCTGGAGAAGGGCTTGAAGCTGGGGAAGAGAGGGGAGATCTAGGGAGAGGACGGTTTGGGAGAGGCGATCGACGGTAGCCCGGTCAAATTGGGTTTGGAAATGTTGCCAACGGTCGGGGAACAGATTGAGGATAAACAGACTGTTGGGGATACGGGTAAAAAGCTCTTTCAGGGCATCGCCCAAGTTGAGGAGGATATCTCGATTTTCTTCTCGGCCCAAAGCTTCCAATTGGTCAAAGACAATAATGAGAGGTCGGTCAAGCAGCGAGAGCCTACCGATGACTTTCATTCCTTCTAGAGCAAAGGTGTTGCGGTCGAGATCTGCACTCCAGGGGGGTAACCCAATCAAGCCGGTATCCTCGGGATCCAGGTCGGTACCGCTGAGCCAGCGGATGATCTGTTGACGGCGGTTGGGATCCCTGTAGCTGCAGTATTTGATGATGCCCTTGAGAATGTTTTCGGTGGAACCGGTAAGGAAGTTTTGCTCTGCCCACCAGCGCAGAACCTGTTTTTCAATGGCTTGCCATTGTTGACGACGACGCTCGGTGCCTTCTGCTCCCAGGCGATGAAAGAGGTTGAGGGGATCCGCCGTGAGAAGGGAGAGAAGCTCTTCAGTTTTTGAGGTTTGGGGGAAGGTTTTCAAGATTTCCACAAAGCTCTTGGCAATCAAGTAGTCGAGCTGGGTGTGGTGATGGGCATCTACCCGTTCGCGCAGGGATTCCAGGGTGTGGCTGTAGATGTGGTGGTAGATGTTGTCGGGATGGGTGGGCTGAGGGATAAACAGGAGACGGTTGTGGCGCAGGAGGTTTTGGGCCACCCGCATGATCAGGTGGGTCTTGCCGGATCCAGGTTCTCCCAGTAAGACAACCCCTCGGCTCTGGTGGTTGGGATCCCGTTGGATGTCCTGTAGGGTGGCAGTGAGCTGCTGGTACTGAGGCTGATAGATGGTGGTCTCGTCGGGATAATGCTGAAAGGGATTGTCAACTCTGCTGTTGGCGAAAGGATTGGGAACATTCTGGGCTTTGAGCTGAGCGTGGGTGAGGTGGCGATAGAGGTGGTAGGTAAAGAGGGCATCGTAGCTGGCGTCGTGGGCCAGTTTGGAGTTGAAGTAACCGCTCTCCAGTTGGATCCCAAGATGTTTGCTCAGGTACTCGAGTCCGTAACCGGCGAGGTTGGGAAAGTATTGCCTAGCAGCTAGCCAGGTGCAAAAGACAGAGTTGGGGAGCCAAGGCTGGTTGACTTGACCAAAGGCTCGTTTAAGGATCTTTAAGTCATGATCTGCATGGTGAAAAACAAGAGTCTTGCCTTGTGCCAAGCGCCGCAGGTCAGCAACGATCTGGGTCAGGGGCTTGGGCTGGGGGTGGTGGGGCGAGTATTCTTGGGTGTAGGCATGGTAAATAAGCTGGCCGCTGCTGTCGATAAGGGCGATTTCTTTGAGGTTGGGGTTGCCCTCGGTGTCGATAACCAAGTAGCTCATGGAGGGGCGGGATCCCGTGATGCTAATGTGCTCAATATCTCAGTGTAACTCTGGGTAGGCGGGTTCACCCGACACCAAGGGAACTAGAGATGAGTGAGCAGTGGTATTTTGCATACGGAAGTAACCTAGATGCCCAGCAGATGGGACACCGTGCTGTTGATTTCAAGGAAGCTAGGCGTGCTCGTTTGCAGGGATACCGCCTGACGTTCAACAAGCGCGGCAA
Organism: Synechococcus sp. W55.1; assembly: GCF_047461655.1. Classification (NCBI taxonomy): domain Bacteria; kingdom Bacillati; phylum Cyanobacteriota; class Cyanophyceae; order Synechococcales; family Synechococcaceae; genus Synechococcus; species Synechococcus sp. W55.1. Next base: position 37,271 of record NZ_JANSHN010000011.1, on the reverse strand, counting down.
CGATGGAACCGGCAAGGCCAACATTGTCCGGGATCCCTCTGGGGTTGTGTGGGGAGTTGCCTATCTGTGCAGCTCGGACAGGCTGGAGAGGATGGATCGGTATGAAGGAATTCCGGGAGGTCATTACCGTCGCCAGCAGGTTCAGGTTCGAAGCGATGAGGGTGAAGTGATCGAAGCAATGACTTACGTGGCGGGAGATTCATTCATTGATGATTCATTGATCCCAAGCGAGGGATATCTTCAAGGAATCTTGAAGGGGGCACGAGAGCATGGGCTTCCCCCCGACTACATTCATCAAATTGAAGCGATGGGGTTGGGTGGCTGAGAGCACTCTGTCCAAGGGGATTGAGGCTGCTGGCAAACAGGTTCCTGCCCCTGACCTTAAGATGGAGCCTCAAACCAGGTGGGTTGATCCCGAACGGTTTTGGCAGCGTCCAGATCCAAGAGAGTGCGACCTATCCGATAAAAGTGACGGCACATCCGTTGGCAATCCGAAAGGTCGGCGACTGTTATCTCAATCACCTACAACCATGCCAAACAGGCCACAGTAAAAGGCTGGCCATCGCAATGGTACTCCTCTTGCGTCTACAGATGCGGTGGGGCTAGTGTTGCCAGACTCTCATCTAACTCAGTAACTGTTCTTGCAACACGGAGTTTCTCAATAAAACGATGTAGTCTTGAATCTCTTGCGGAAGCATTTTAATGTCGCTATCCATTTGTCGATGAACAGAGAGAACCTCAACTCCAACCAGTTGATTTTCCTTGTCGAAATCCAAAACAACCCCAGGGGCAATCTCCTCTGAGCTTTGGACTTGAGCTGTTGTCAAACGAATATATCCAGCATCCACATCAGGATCAAACTCGATGAAAGGTCTCATGGCAGCTTTTTCCCCATTGTTCGATCAAAAAAGATAGTCACCACTGTCCAAGGATCCGTTGATTCATCGTAAACAATCTTCAGGAGGCGATTGCCGTACTCCGGAATTCGACCATAGGCTTGCTTGAGCTGAGGATCTTTGGGATCCACTTGTACGTAGTCAGGGCAGCTCAGAACTCTCTCGATCCACTGGCTTGCGATCTCTTGTCGCTGCTGCAGCCGTCTCAACGCATGCTCAGATAGCCGAAAGTGCTCAGACTCTAACACAAGCTACCCAAATGAGATAAGGAGCCGCTGGCGGGAGCTGACAACTCTTTTTTTCCTGCGGTTAAAGAGTAAACCTTGCCATATCATCTTCTCCACCGGATCTCGACCGTCAAACGGGGGGATCCCTGAGCAAGCTAGCTCTGAGATAGGCGCTTCACCTCAGCTCCAGAGAGCAGGCGATGGGCTTCTTGCAACAAAGCCGGGATCCGGTCGCGGTGGGGGCTGTGGATAAGATAAGGTCGCAGGGCTTCGGCATCCACCTTGTCTGCCCGCTGGCCGGGGAGCCAACTGCCGGCATTGCCCAACAGGTTGTAACGGCTCTTGGCATAGTCCACCAAGTCATAGGCCAAGACCAAATTGCGCAGCAGCAGAATGAACGGGATATTCACTTGTCCGGGGGTTTGGTCGTAGCGAGGCAGGCCCTGGTGCCAAGTTTTGGCGTAGTGTTCCCCCACCTGCTCGATCAAAGCTTGCTCTAGGCGGGCCAGGATCGGCGGCAACAGCTCATCAGCCCGATCCAATAACTCCACCGCCTGCAGGTGCTCATCAAAATCGCTGGGTCGGGCCGCCCCAATGCTGAGGGTGTGAACCTGGGGATGGGACAGACAGAACAGGTCGTTGAAGACCATCGGGCTGAGGGGTTGGCACAACTGCACCAGCTTGGCGGGCGGATCGTAAAGCTTGCCCCCCTTATCCGAGGGACTGATGATGAATACCCCCATATCCTGCTGAGCGGCGGCCTCAATGGCAGGCCAGTTGGTCTGGTTGACAAAATACCAGTGCAGGTTGACGTAATCGAAGCCCCCTGACTGTATGGCTTCCACAATCAACTCCGTTGGCCCATGGGTGGAGAAGCCAACGAAACGCACCCGTCCCTGCCGTACTAGGCGCTGACACACCTCCAGACACCCCCCTGGACGCAGGCTGTGCTCCAAGTCTTCCCAGGTATTCAACCCGTGGATGGCCAGCAGATCCACATAATCGAGGTTCAAGTAGCTCATCGATTGCTCGAACTTGGCCAGGAACTGCTGCGGGTCGGCGCTGGGGCCAATTTTCGTCTGCACAATCAGATCTTGCCGGGGAAAGAGCGGCAAAATGCGGCCCAACTGCATTTCAGAAGTGCCATAGCCGCGGGCAGTTTCGATGTGGTTGATGCCCACCTCCAAGGCCCGGCGAATCGTCGCCTCCAGGTTCTGCTGGCTTGCCGCTGGGATCCCTGACCAAGGAGTATCTTGCCAACTGTGTTGATAGCGCATGCCACCACAGCTCAGCACGGGCATAGACAGCTCGGTACGCCCAAATCTGCGATACTGCATGGTTTTTCCCCTGGACTAAGCCCCATTTTAGAGTGGCCCCACCGCCGAAGCTTGAACCCTGAGCCGGCCGCATTGTGCAGCAGTCACCGTCAGAAATCAAGAAATCAGATCAGTCTGGAAATGTGAGGGCTGCAGGGGAGCGACTAAGCTAGAGTGTTTTAGGAGTACGGGGCTGACGGGGCTCGAACCCGCAACTTCCGCCGTGACAGGGCGGTGCTCTAACCAATTGAACTACAGCCCCAATCGCTGCGAATATCTATTCTGGATGTGGACGAGGATTGTTGTCAATCATGGTGGTTAGTCTGGCAGCACAGGCCGCAACCCTTGTGGATACCGCTCCGCAAAATGGGATCCCAACGGCGGCGATGCAACAGGTGGCGGATGTGCTCACTCAGGTGGCCCAACACCTGGATCACCTGCAATACACCACCTTGCGCTACCCCGATGGCGGCTGGCTGACGGTGCGGGTGGTCGAGGATCCTGCTGCTGGCGACTCATCCTCAGAGGGATCCCAGCCGACGACCCATCTGTGGATCCCGGCCTTCGGCCACCTGGAAGATGCCCACACCACACTGGCAGAGCTCAAGGAGCGATCGCCGGAGCTGGAGACCGCTTCTTTTGGGGTCTTGGAGCTGTTGTTCTTGGCGTTGGGCCTTTCTCGGGCCGATGGTATTGTCTTTTACGACCAAGCTGGGGATCGGCAACAGGGCAAAACCGTAGCCTGCCGAGCTCTGACGGAACAGGTCAACCGGTCTCTTCGCAGATGGGCTTCCCCACCCCCTTCGATGGCTTGATCTCTTGTTTATAGTCATCTCGATTCAAACCAGGACACTGTGCCCACACTAAGACGTCGGTCGCGTCTTCGCGTCAGCGTTGCGGAGCAATGGCATTGCGGGGCAATAATGCGGAGGGACAGGAGGCTTTTCAAGGACTCCGTCCCGCTGGCGCGATCAGTAGCCCAGGCGTCTCATCCTAACCTGAAATAACTATAAATAATAAAAAGACCACAACGCAAAATCTCAGATCCGCAGTCCGCCCTGCGTCAGCTCAAAATGGCTCCCTGCCGACGGGCAAACTTCCGTAGCTTCTCGTCCATCCGCGCCCCCCGTAGATCCGCTTTGCAAAAGTTGGTAAAGCGCTTGCTCTTTTCTTCTGGGTATCGAGCCAAACGAACCCTGCCGGCCATCGACCAGATCACCGAGCTGGCCACCACCAAGGCGATCCCAGCCGCTCCTAACGCATAAACCAAATTGCCCGTGGTCAGGCGGACAAGCAAAAAGGCCAGGATCCCTGAGCCCAGCAGCCCCCCCAAGCCTGTCAGGATCCCTCCCAATGTTTTGGCCGATCCAGACAGTTGGCTCAAAACCCGTAGCCAGTAGGGTTGAGGGGTGTTGAAGAGGATGCCGCGCAGATCCGCCCCCTGCAAGTTGGCCCCTGAGAAATCGGCCCCCCGCAGATCGGCCTGGCGCAAATCATAGCCGGCTAGGTTTTGGTTGGCAAAGGACTTTCCCCGCAGATCCGCTCCCGCCATGGAAGGGATCCGCGGTGGGGTAGCCGGCTTGATCCGTCCGCCGCCTGTGATGCTGCTGGCTCGGCCCAGTTGGGTAAAACCGGTGGTGCTCCCCCACTCAGAGGGGATGGATAGCGGGCTGCTGGCTGTCATTCCCCCTGCAGTGAACTGAGGTAGGGGTGTGGGCGAGAAACCGCCTGAGCGGCGCTTGGCCCAGTAGCCGGAGATCACCGATGTGCTGGGATTGGCAGACAGGGGGGAGTTGGGCAACACAATCGGCTGAGAGATCGGGCTGCCTGCCTCTTCCACCGGGATCCCTTGCAGCGCCCGCAAGACCTCGGTGGCGGTGGCAAAGCGCTGATTGATGGCCGGCTGCAACATGCGGTGCAAAATGGCGTCGAATTCAGGGCTAAGCTGCAGTTCATCCGACCAATCCCACTGCCCCGTTTCATGGTTATAAAACTTGGCCGGAGATTCCAACGTCATCAAGTTGATGCAGGTAGCCGCCAAAGCATAGAGATCGCTAGAGGGACCGACCGCCTGGCCGGCTACTTGCTCCGGGGGAGAAAAGCCAAGGGAGCGGATTGCTGTCACTTCTGCCGCCTGCTCCTGGGCTGGCCCCAGTTCCTTTACGGCCCCAAAGTCGATCAGCACCAGCCGCTGATCCTCTTTGCGGCGAATGAGGTTGGCAGGTTTAATGTCTCGGTGAACCGTGTTTTGGCTGTGGACATAGCTGAGGATCAGCAGCACCTCCTGCATCACCTGCCGGGTTTGTTCTTCGGAAAAGGGCCCATTGCGACGCATTTCTTGGGAGAGGGTGGTGCCCTGGATAAATTCCTGCACCAAGTAGAACTTGCCGCCTTCCTGAAAGTGGGCGTAGAGCTTGGGGATCTGCGAATGTTCGCCCAGGCGCTCCAACACTTGGGCCTCGCGATTGAAGAGCTCCTCCGCCAGCTTGGCCAGTTGCGGGGATCCCTCGACCGGGCGCAACTGCTTGATCACCCGCCAAGGTTTGGAGGGCATGTCCTCATCCCGCGCCAAAAAGGTAGAGCCAAATCCCCCCTGGCCGATGCGCTTGAAGGCCCGGTAGCGATTGCGCAGCAGGAGGGGATGGCCACAAGAGGCACAGGTAGAGGCATCCGCCGGGTTTTCCGGGTGCAAACAGGCAGGGTTAAGGCAGTAGCAAGTGGGCATACCAGTTTGGGGTTACCGGCTGGCGATCCGGACAACCGAGACGGAGCCAAGAAGTCGGCAGGCAAGTTGTGAGAGATACATACAGGTTAGACCAAGAAGAAACAAATCTTGCACAACTGCCTCAGATAGGCTGATCTTAGCGTCTGCCCGCCCTGAGGTTAATCGGACAAATCGCTTAGGTTTTCGGCGGATGGGGTTTGGTGGAACAGAGGAGAACAACAAGGGCTGGACTGCCCTGCAGAGGGAAAACTTAGAATTGATGAATACAGCCATCTTCGCCTGTCATGTTTCCAGCTCTTTCCGGTGCCGCCATTCGGCAAACTTTTCTGGACTTCTACGCCCAGCGGGGCCACCAGGTGTTGCCCAGCGCCTCCTTGGTGCCAGAAGATCCAACGGTGCTGCTGACCATTGCCGGCATGTTGCCCTTTAAGCCCATTTTCCTGGGGCAACGGGATCCGGAGTACCCACGGGTTACAACGGCCCAGAAATGTGTGCGCACCAACGACATCGAGAATGTGGGCCGAACGGCGCGCCACCACACCTTCTTCGAGATGCTGGGCAACTTCAGCTTTGGCGACTACTTCAAAAAGGAGGCCATCGCCTGGGCCTGGGAGCTGGTGACGGAGGTGTTCGGCCTGCCCCCGGAACGGCTGGTGGTGAGCGTCTTTCGCGAAGATGAGGAGGCTTTTGCCCTCTGGCGAGATGAGGTAGGGATCCCGGCCCACCGCATCCAGCGCATGGGAGAGGCGGATAATTTCTGGGCTGCCGGCCCCACTGGCCCCTGTGGCCCTTGTTCTGAGATTTACTACGACTTCAAGCCGGAGCTGGGGGATGAGCGGATCGATTTGGAGGATGACTCCCGCTTTCTGGAGATCTACAACCTGGTGTTCATGGAGCTGAACCGGGATAGCGAAGGTCACCTGATGCCGCTGGCCAAGCAAAACATCGACACCGGCCTGGGGTTGGAGCGGTTGGCCCAGGTGTTGCAGGGGGTGCCCAACAACTACGAGACAGACTTGATCTTTCCCATCATTCAGACGGCGGCTGGGATCGCCGGGCTGAACTACTCCAAGGCCGACCCGGAGCAGCAAATCTCCCTGAAGGTGATCGGGGATCACGCGCGGGCAGTGATGCATTTGATTGCCGATGGGGTGCTTCCTTCCAATGTGGATCGGGGCTATGTGCTGCGGCGGCTGATCCGGCGAATGGTGCGCCACGGGCGATTGCTGGGGATCGGCGAGCCTTTCACCATCCCGGTGATCGAGACCGCGATTCAGTTGGCCGAGGCTGCCTATCCTCAGGTGCGGGAGCGAGAAACCCTGATCAAGACCGAGCTGCAACGGGAGGAAGAGCAATTTCTCAAAACCCTGGAGCGGGGGGAACGGCTACTGCTGGATTTGTTTACTGCCGTCGAATCTTCCCGCCGTGACAGCAGCTCGCCAAAGCAGATCTCCGGCGCCGACGCCTTCAAGCTCTTCGATACCTACGGTTTTCCGCTGGAGCTGACCCAAGAAATCGCCCAAGAACACGGCTTCAGTGTGGATCTGGAGGGCTTTGAACAAGAAATGGAGAAACAGCGGCAGCGGGCCCGCGCCGCCCACCAAACCATCGATCTCACGGCCCAGGGATCCCTGGACGAGCTGGCGGATTTCCTCAGCCAAACGGAGTTTTTGGGGTACAGCCAATCTTCTGCCCGCGGCGTGGTCGAGGCCCTGCTGGTCGGGGGAAAATCGGTGCCCCAAGTGGAGGCAGGGCAGGCAGTGCAGGTCGTTTTGGATCGCACGCCCTTCTACGCCGAGTCCGGCGGGCAAATTGGCGACCGGGGCTACCTCTCCGGGGATGGCCTGCTGGTGCGCGTTGAAGATGTGCAAAAGCAAGGGGATCTGTTCGTTCACTTTGGCCGTGTGGAACGCGGGATCCTGCGGGTGGGGGATCCCGTCCAAGCCCAAATCGACCTGGCCTGTCGGCGGCGCGCCCAAGCCCACCACACCGCCACCCACCTGCTGCAGGCAGCCCTGAAAAGAATTGTCGATCCCTCGATTGGTCAGGCGGGATCCCTGGTGGCCTTTGACCGGCTGCGCTTTGATTTCACCCTATCCCGGCCAGTCACCCCTGAGGAGCTGGAACAGATCGAGAACTTGGTGAACACCTGGATCGCCGAGGCCCATGCTGCTCAGGTGGCGATCATGCCCTTGGCCGAGGCCAAAGCCAGAGGTGCTGTGGCCATGTTCGGGGAAAAATACGGCGCTGAGGTGCGGGTGATCGACTTTCCGGGGGTGTCGATGGAGCTGTGCGGTGGCACCCATGTCAACAACACCGCCGAGATCGGCCTGTTCAAGATCATCGCCGAGACCGGGGTGGCTGCCGGGATCCGTCGCATCGAGGCCGTGGCCGGGCCGGCTGTACTGGAATACCTGAACGAGCGGGACAGGGTGGTGCGGGAGCTGAGCGCCCAATTCAAAGCCAAGCCCCAGGAACTGCCGGAGCGGGTTGCTGCCCTACAGGCGGAGCTGAAAGCTGCTCAGAAGGAGCTGGAGGAGGTGCGCAGCCAGTTGGCCTTAGTGCAGGCCGAACGTTTGCTGGCCCAAGCGGTTGCCGTCGGAGATCTCAAGGTGTTGGTGGCCGAGCTGGGATCCACCACCCCTGAGGCCCTCAAAACCGCTGCCGAGCATCTGCTCCACAAGCTGGGGGAAGGGGCAGTGGTGCTGGGATCGGTGCCGGAAGCCGGCAAGGTCAGCCTGGTGGCTGCCTTTAGCCCTGCTGTGCAGCAACTTGGCCTGAAGGCGGGATCCTTCATCGGCGAGATTGCCAAACTCACCGGAGGGGGCGGCGGCGGACGGCCCAACTTGGCCCAAGCTGGGGGCAAACAGCCGGAGAAATTGGCAGAGGCTTTGCAGGTGGCCCGGGAGCGGTTGCAAGCGGAGCTGATCTCGCGCTAGGGGAGCGAAGCCCTTTTGAGCACCAACAGGCCGTCCATCAGCCACTACAGTCTGTTCAGTTTAGGGTGAGACACTCGGGCTATAGAGAGAAGCCTTCTGGCCGCGTATGGGGTTATGGGTTTAGTGTCCTAGTTTGAATCGAAATGACTATAAATCTTCGGCCAGTGGGGTTTCCGACAGGTCTTCCAGGCTCAGTTGCACCTGCCGCTGCAGCGCCTGAATCGCTTGGTATTCCTGCTGGATGCTGGCCTGGTACTGGGCGGCCAGGGCAGTGTTGCCTTCGGAAAAGGCTTGATCCCACAGTTGGGTCCAGTAGCGGTAGCGCTTCTGGCGAATTTCCAGCTCCATGTTGGCAATGGCGGCCCGCACCACCATCCGTGGACGCATCAGGGCTACGCGGGTATTTTCGTCCAACCAGAGCAGATGGCTGAGGCGCTCGTTGAGCTGCTCATCTTGGGCACAGAGGGTGCGCAAAGCCGTCAGCAACGTCTCTTCTTGCTCTTCCAGCTCCGGCTGAGCCGAGATCAGCTCCAAGATCCACTGCCACAGCTCGCGGTGGGGGCGAAAACTAAATTGCAGCTCCCGCTCCAGCAAAGTTTGCCGAATTTCGCGGCGATACTCGCCAAAATGCAGAAAAATCTGCAAAAGATGGGACTCAGATTGCAAGAGTTTGGATCCCTTATTGAGGGAAGGTTGCCGGGGTTTGGCCCAGCGGTACTGCCGCACGGCTCGGCGCAGGTCTTCTTCCAAGTCTCGACTGAGGCGACCATTGCCCCGACTGAGCAGTTCTGCCACTTTGTGCAAATACAAAGAGCGCCACTGTCCACCCAAACCGGCCAGCAGTTGCACAAGGGCTTGACGGGCCTGTTGAAAATCGGCGGCCCGGCTCAGATCCCGACCGGCCAACACCTGTTCAATTCGCCAATCCAGCCACAGGGGGGCCTGCTCGATCAGGGTTTGCAGTTCAGCAACCGCTGGTGTCAGCGGGGCGGAGCCCCTGTGCTCCCGCAAAAATTCGTCGGCATCTTTGCCCTCAGGAAGGGTGAGAATGCGCAGCTCAATTTCTCCGCGCCGCGCTTGTTCTTCAACGGCTTCAATGGCTCGGTTGGCGGCGTTCAAACCGGCCCGATCCGCATCAAAATTGAGAATCAGTCGCTTCGATTGGGTGTAGCGCAGCAGGATCTTCACCTGGTGGGGCGTCAAAGCGGTGCCCATAGCGGCTACGGCATAGGCAACCCCCGCCTGATGCAGGGCGATGACATCGAAGTAGCCTTCCACCACCAGGACTTGATCGGCCTTGGCAATGGCATCGCGGGCAAAGTTGAGGCCATAGACCACCTGGCTTTTGTTGAAGAGCTCTGTTTCTGGAGAGTTGAGGTACTTGGGCTGTCCTGACTCCCCCAAGGCTCTGCCGGCAAACCCGATCACCCGCCCCTGCACATCGAAAATGGGCAGCATGATCCGGTTGCGAAAGCGGTCGTAGTGGCCGGATCCCTGCTGGCGGGGAACCAGCAATCCAGCCTCTTCTAAAAGTTTGACCGGTTGGCGCTTGTGGTTGACCAAGTATTCGTAGAGAGATTGCCAGCCGGGGGGAGCAAAGCCGATTTGAAATTTTTGCAAAGTTTCTTCGCTCAGGTGGCGGCTGTGCAGGTACTGGCGGGCGGCGGATCCTAGCTGGGATCGGAGGGCATGCCGATAAAAATCGGCAGCCATGGCCAAAATCTCCAGCAGCTTTTCCCGGTGGGAGAGCTCCCGCTCATCAAGGGATCCCAAGGGCTGCGCCTCGGGATTGCGGGTGGGCAGAGGTATGTGGTATCGCCGCGCCAAGTGGCGCACGGCCTCAGCAAAGGAGAGATGCTCGGTCTGCATGACAAAGCGCAGCACATCTCCCCCTGCCCCGCAGGAGAAGCACTTGTAGATCTGCTTGCTGGGGCTGACCTGAAAACTGGGTTTGTGGTCGTTGTGGAAAGGGCAAAGCCCAACGAAGTTCTTTCCCTGCTTGCGCAGCACCACTTTTTCGGCCACCACTTCCACGAGGTCGGCCTTTTGGCGCACCAACTGAATGAAATCGGGGGGCAGACCGCTCATGGCTTCGGGGGATCCTGACCTTATAGTAGCCGGGGGAAACTCGACAGGCTGTCTTTTGACCTGGCCCAACGGGCTTGGGATAATGGGCGGGCCTTAAAGGCTAGTTTTCGGTCAGTCCCTGAGATGAAAATGCGAATGATCAACCTTTTTATCGGGCTTTTGGTGGCAGTATTTGCCCTCTTTTTAGGCCCGCAAATGGCTTCTGCTGAGCCTGATTTGGCCTTGGGAGCCAAGGTCTTTCAGGCCAAATGTGTGGGTTGTCACTTGAACGGGCGCAACACTTTGGTGGCAGCGAAAAACCTTTCTCTGGCGGCTCTTCATGAGTACCACGTAGACACCCCTGAGCTGATCCAGGCCCAAGTGAGAAACGGCAAAGGGGCCATGCCGGCTTTTGCCAAGATTCTCAAGCCGGAGGAGATCGAGGCGGTGGCGGCCTACGTTTTGGATCGCGCTGAGCACAACTGGAGTAGAGGCTAGTGTCCAAAGAGAGGACTCAAGATCCAGCCCTGCTCCAGGGGAGACCAGTGGAGCGGCTGCCTCACGAGCAGGGATGTGAAGGACAGGGATCCCGCCGCAAAATCTTGTCGGTTGGCGTGGGAGCACATGGCTTGGTGGCGGTGGGCATTTCCGCCCATGGGGTGGTGGCCATCGGCGTGGTGACTCACGGCATCCTCTCTATCGGCCTGGTGGCTATGGGAGCGCTCTCGTTCGGGCTGGTGTCGATGGGCTTGGCCAGTGCCGGCCTGGTGTCGATGGGCCTCTCCAGTTGGGGACAGCACAGCATGAGCATAACGGAATCCCACGGATCCCATCACCACCCCTAGGTTTTGACCAACAAACACTGCATTTTTCTCTTTCCCTACAGGCTTGTAAGGAGCATCTGCGAATGTTCAGTCTGCAAAGTTACTTGACCCTGGCCAAGAAATCTCTGCTGGCCCTGGGAATGAGTTGTTTGCCCCTTTCTTCTGCCTGGGCCCATGTTACCGTCCATCCCAAAGAGGCCCCGGCGGGCAGCTTTGTTAAGCTTACCTTTCGAGTGCCCCATGGCTGCGATGGATCCCCGACCGTGCGCCTGCGGGTGCAGATCCCGGAGGGATTCGTCTCTGTGAAGCCGATGGTGCATCCCCTGTGGAAAATCGAGACGGTCAAAAAGCCGCTGGAGACCCCCTATGAGTCGCATGGGAAGATGATTACCGAAACGGTTGCCGAGGTGATCTGGAGCGGCGGCTCGCTGCCCGATGAGTTCATGGATGAGTTCAGCATCAGCCTCAAGCTGCCGAATCGCCCCGGTGAGGTCATCCCCATCCCAGTGATTCAGGAGTGCGAGCAGGGCATGTACCGCTGGATTCAGGTGGCTCAGCCTGGCGAGGATCCCAACAGTTTGCCGCAGCCGGCTCCGCTGCTGAAGCTGACAGGTGGAGACAGTGGACATGGGCAAGGCCACGGGCATGGACATGGGCATGGTCACGGTACCCGCTAAGCGGTCTGCTTAGGAGCATGTTTCATCCCAAAAGGGGTTTTGCTTGGATTTGGTCTGGGATCCTCTGCGCCTTGCTGTGGGTGGCCGGGATCCAGCCCGTTTTTGCCCATGCCAGCTTGCTATCCACCTTCCCGGAGGATGGGGCAGTGTTGCAGGAAGCTCCGGCCCAGGTGCGGCTTGTTTTCAATGAGCCGGTGCAGATCACACAGCTCCAGGTTTTAGACAGCAACGGACGAGCTCTGCCCTTGGAAAATCGGGTGACCAGGGGTGAGGCACCGCAGGGGGATTTGCTGCAGGGGATCCCCGAGGGAGTTTACATTGTCAGCTGGCGGGCCATTTCTGCCGATTCTCATCCGGTAAGCGGTTCGTTTGTTTTCCTGGTGGGAGCGGATCCGGAGCGAGTTCAGACGGTGAGGGCGACCCAGCTTCAAGGAAGGGATCCCTTGTACTGGCCGCTGGTGGGGGTGCGCTGGGGGATCTACTTGGGCAGCCTTTTTGTGGTGGGGGTGCTGGGCTGGTGGCGACTGTTGCGGGGGCGGTTAAACGCCGAGGCCGGATCTTGGGCTTTTGCGACAGCTTGGATCACCCTCAGTTTGACCGCGGTGGCCTTCGGTTTGCATTTGGCCCAGCTTTACCCCCACTTCAATGGGCGAGAGCTGCTGGGTGTGGTGCTCTCTCCCTATGGTTGGGGTACAGGACTGCGGCTGGTGGGGCTAGGGATCCTGATCTGGGCCTGTGAGGGAGGTGCCGTCTGGGCCAGCGGTATGGGGTCGGTGTTGGTGCTCGGCTCCTTTTTGCCCATTGGCCATGCTCTCACCAGTGAGCATCCGATGGGGACAATGGCGCTGCTGGGGCTGCATCTGGCCGGTTCAGCTTTCTGGTTGGGAGGGTTGTGGGGGCTGGAGCGCCTGCTGGGCAAGGAATCTGCTCCCTACCCATCTGTAGGCATCATCCAACGGTTTTCTGACGTGGCCACCTGGGCGGTACCGGGGCTTATCCTGGCGGGGGTGGGGATGGGTGGGATCCACCGCGGCTGGCACTGGGATCATCCCTACGGCCAGTATCTCTGGGCCAAGCTGCTGCTGGTGCTGATGATGGTGGGGCTGGGCGCCCACAACAAGTTTCGGCTGGTGCCGGGATTACAGCAAGGTGGACAGGCCGCGGGCCGGTCGCTGCGCCGGATCGTCCGCCTGGAGTTGGTGGGGCTGATTCTGGTGCTGGGCTTGACCAGCTTCCTGGTGGCCCAGGCTCCCCCCAGTCATGGGAGGCAGGGCATGGGATCCCCCCTGGAATCAGGTTGGCAGACCAGTTGTGAAGAGAGCTTGAACTGGCCGGAAGGCAGCCTGCACCTGAAGATTCTGCCCTGCCGTCCCGGAGAAAACCAGATCCAAGTTGAAGTGAAAGGGATCCCGGCTCAGGAATTGACCCTTGGGTTTTCCCTGCCGGAACACGGGATTCCCCCTCTACGCCGTACTGTAGCGCCGGATAGGCCTGGCCAATTTGTGGTGGAAAATGTGCCTCTGGCCCTGGCGGGGGAATGGCAGATCGAGGTGAGACTGCTGATCAGCGATTTTGAAGAGCGGCGAGGTCAGATCGCGGTTTCTCTCTGACTGAATTGTTACAGACATTGAAGATCGCGAAAAGAAAAAGCAGAAAAAGACCCTGGATAGGAGCTGTGGATTGCTCCGCCCAAGGGCGTCCGCCTGTGGCAGAATCGAGCCAGCTTGCAGTGGCAAAAGGCTGCGCCGCTCAGGGACTGACTTGGCCATGGAAGACAAGATCAGAGCGGGAAGTGTGCTCAGGGGACGCTATCGCATTCTCCATCCCCTCGGGGAAGGGGGATTTGGCATAACCTACAAGGCGGTGGATCAAGACACCTTCGATAGCCCTTGCGTCGTCAAGCGCCTTCGCCCCCTCTCCACGGATCCCTATACGTTGGCCACGGCTCGCAAGCTCTTTGAACGGGAAGCCAAGGTTCTCAACCGGCTCAACCACTTCGACCAGGTGCCCCGCCTTTTGGCCCACTTCGAGCAGGATCAGGATTTTTACTTGGTGCAAGAGTTTGTTGCCGGGCATGATCTCAGCCAGGAGCTGATCCCGGGCAAGCCGCTGAGCGAGGCCGAGGTTTTGAAACTGTTGTGGGATATTTTGGAGATCCTGCGCCATGTACACGCCCACCAGATCGTCCATCGGGATATCAAGCCGGCCAACTTGATGCGCCGCGATGCCGATGGCAGGTTGGTGTTGATCGACTTCGGGGCGGTCAAGGAAGTGGGGCGGTTGGTCAGCCATGCCCCCGGCCAAACCCAGTTGGCGACCGTGATTGGCTCGGTTGGCTACATGGCGCCCGAACAGCTCAACGGCAAGCCCCAGCCCTGCAGCGACCTTTACTCTGTGGGGGTGTTGGCCATCCAAGCCCTCACCGGTCGTCCCCCCCACAAGATCCGGGATGATCCCCGCACCGGCCAACTCATCTGGCGGGATCTGGTTCAGGTTAGCGAGGAGCTGGCCGAGATTTTGGATCGCCTGATCTGCCCCCACTGGCAAGAGCGTTTCCAATCGGCTGCTGAGGTGTTGGAGGCGCTGCGGCCCCTGTTGCCTTTTCCCCAGGAGTCAACGCTTCGGGATATTGCGGTGGATCAGGTTTTGGCGACGCGCCTGTTGGCCCGCGCACAGGAGAAAGCTCGCCAAGGGGATTTCCAGGGGGCGATTGCCGACTGCACGTTGGCCATTCAATTGGATCCCCAAAACAGCCGCGCCTACAGCCAGCGGGGCAGCGCCCGCTACAAAAGTGGGGACTTGGCAGGGGCCATCGCAGATTACACCCAAGTTATTCAACTGGCAGGGGATGCCCGCGCCTATTTCAACCGAGGTATTGCTCGCTACCGGCTGGAGGACTACGAGGGAGCTGTTGCCGACTACACCCAGGCTCTCGGCCTCAACCCGCAATGGGCGGTGGCCTACTACAACCGCGGCAATGCCCACCGGCAACTGAATCAGCAGCAGCAAGCCATCGAGGATTATTCGCGGGCCATTGAGCTCAACCCAGAGGATGTGCGGGCCTATTTCAACCGGGGTGTGGTGCGGGGCAGCTTGGGAGATGCCCAAGGGGCCGTCGCCGACTTCTCAGAGGTGATCAAACGGGATCCTCAGGACGGGGAAGCCTATTTCAACCGGGGAGTGGCGCGGGCCCAGTTGCCAGATCTACAGGGGGCTATTGAGGACTACACCCAAGCGCTGCAGTTGGATCCTCGCCAGGACAAAGCCTATTACCACCGGGGCCTGGCCCGACAAGCGTTGGGGGATCCCCAAGGGGCCGTTGAAGATTTTTCTCAGGCCCTATCCCTACGGTCTGCTGAGGCCACTGAGCTACCTGAGGCAGAGGCGGCAGCCCAGGCGGATCTCTACTTGCAGCGGGCCATGGCCTACCTGAGCAGCAACGCCCTGGAGTCGGCGCTGGCGGATTGTGAACAGGCTCTCCGCCTGGATCCCAACCTGTCGCGGGCCTATCTCTGCCGGGGCTTGGCTCGCCAGGGGCTGGGGGATCCCGGCGGCGCTCTGGCAGACTTCAACCGCGCCCTGGAGCTGGATCCCCAAATGGCCAAAGCCTACCTCAACCGGGGCATTGCCCACCTGGACTTGGGCAACATTGAAGCGGCTTTGTCCGACTTGAACCAGGCCATTGCTTTGGATCCCCAAGATGCCAGTGCCTACAGCAGCCGCGGGCGAATCCATTGGCTGTTGGGGGATCCCCTGGCGGCTCTGCAGGATTACACGGCTGCCCTGGAGCGGGATCCGCAGAACCCTCAGCTCTACCTCAACCGCGGCCAACTCCATGTTGAGCGGGAAGATTGGCCGGCAGCCTGTGAGGACTTCTCGCAGGTGTTGCAGTGGGCGGCGAGGCCTGGGATCCCACGCGGGCCGGAGCTGCTGTTGAATGCCCATCTATGCCGTGGCATGGCACGGCAACGGCTGGGGGATTGGCAGGGGGCGTTGGCCGATTTCGACCAAGTCCTGCAAGGGGATCCGAAGCCTACGGCCCGTCGGCGCGAACAGTTGGGCTCAGCCTATTTCCATCGCGGCCAGGTGCGGGCTGCTCTGGGAGATGGGCCGGGGGCCATCCAGGACTACCACCAGGCTTTGGCCCTGGGGGCGGCAGTGGCCCAGGCGGATATCCGCCGAGATCTGGCGCGGGCCCAAATCCAGGCAGGGGATCTGCAGGCGGCCTTAGAGCAGTTGAACGAGGCGGTGCGCTTGCAGCCGGAACGGCGGGATCTGCGCCAAGAGCGAGCTGAGTTGTGCCGACGGCTAGGCCGGTGGCAAGAAGCAATTGCCGACTACGACGAGGTGTTGCGGCAGGATCCCCAGGACTGGACGGCTTGGCTGGGACGGGGCATGGCCCATGGGCAGGTGGGCAACTGGGCTGCCGCCCTTCAGGATCTCAGCCGGGTTTTGCAGCAGGATCCTGACCACAGGGAAGCGCTGTGGCACCGAGGACAAGCCCTGCAGCAGTTGGGTCAGACCGAAGCGGCCTTGCAAGATCTCAACCGCTTGCTGCAGCAGGATCCCCAACACAGGATGGCCCGCTTGGCCCGCGGCTCTCTGTTGTTGGCGTTGGCGGTGCGCGGCACCGATGGCCCTACCAACCGTGCGGAGCAGGATCGCGTCAGCGGGACGGAGTCCTTGGAGCTGGGGTACTACGCGCAGGCTGAATCCGACTTCGACCAAGTCATCCAGGAAGAGGCCCAAGACGGGGAACAGTCCCGGCAGCTCTATCTGGAGGCCCACCTGAAGCGGGCCCAAGTCCGCCGCCTGCGCCACAACCTGGAGGGGGCAATAGCCGATTGGGATCGGGTCTTGGAGCTGGCCAGCCCAGGGGATCCAGAAGTGCTGGTCACCGAAGCCCTGTTGTATCGGGGCTTGTGTCGCCAAGAGAGGGGGGATCTGGCTGGGGCGTTGGCCGATTTCACGGCGCTGATCCAGCAGCAACCGCAGGCTTCTCAGGCTTTTGCTTTGCGGGCAAGGGTGCATCTGGCTTTGGGGGATCAAGAGGCGGCATTGGCGGATCTCAACCAAGCTCTGAGCCTCGACCAGAACTGGGGGGTGGCCGATGCTGCCCTGGCCTACCGTCAACGGGGGGATCTACACCGGCAGGCCAATTGCCCTGAGCTGGCCATTGCCGACTACACGCAGGCCCTGGCCTTGAACCCCCAGGAGCACTCTGCTTTGCTCCACCGAGCTCTCCTGTGGGATGGCGAGGGACAGACGGACAAAGCTTTGGAAGACTACACCCGACTGCTGCAACTGGAGCTGGATCCCCAGGAGCGGGTTTGGGTTTTGAACAACCGCGGCTGGGCCTACGCCCAACAGGGGGATTTTTCGGCGGCCATCCGCGACTACGACCAAGCCATAACACTCTGCACTGCTGACGCGAGCGATAGGGATCCCTGCCACCTCAAGGCCCACCTCAACCGCGCCCTGGCCCGGACTGCCCTTGGGGATTGGCAGAGAGCCTGCCAGGATTTCCAGGCTGCCCTCCAGATGCAAGGGTACGAAGGTCGGCTTTTGGAAGACGTTATCGCTAGTTATTTCAAAATAGGTTGAGACACTTCCCAAAGGCTCCGCGCCGTCGCCGCGGCCACCTCCAACCTCTCTTAGAAATCGATGGGATTTGAATGGACAGTTAGAGGGATCGGCTCAAGCCTCCTCCGCCACTTCTCCCGTCTCGGGCCGCAGCAGCGGAAAGGCAATGACATCGCGAATGCTGGGAGCGTCGCACAGCAGCATCACCAAGCGGTCGATCCCCACGCCCAGGCCGCCGGTGGGGGGCAGGCCATATTCCAAGGCCGTGAGGAAGTCTTCATCCAGAAAGTGGGCCTCTTCATCGCCGGCTGCCTTCAGGGCTGCCTGGGCCTCCAGCCGCTGCCGCTGATCCACCGGATCGGTGAGCTCTGAGTAGGCGTTGGCCGTCTCCCGCCCCACGATGAACAGCTCAAAGCGCTCTGCCAACCCCGGTTTGCTGCGGTGAGGCTTGGTAAGAGGACACACCTCCAGGGGATAGTCCAGAACAAAGGTGGGCTGGCGCAGGTGGCTCTCACAGCAGTGCTCAAAGGCTTTGACCAGCAACTGGCCGGGGGAGTCCTGGGGTGAGAGATTGGGGATCCCCCGTTCTGCCAAGGCGGGCAACAGCTCGGCGGTGGATCCCGTTTCCACATCGATGGAGATCCCGGTTGTCTCCTCCACCAACTCCTGCAGGGTCACCCGCCGCCAGGGGGGCGTGAGGTCAATGGTTTCCCCCTGATAAGTCAACTGCAGGGATCCCCGCACCGCCAGGGCGGCGTTGCAGACCAGGGTTTCCGTCAGCTCCATCATGGTGTGGTAGTCGGCGAAGGCTTGATAGGCCTCTAGAGAGGTGAACTCCGGGTTGTGGCGGGTGGAGATGCCTTCGTTGCGAAAGACCCGCCCAATTTCATAGACTCGCTCGATCCCGCCCACCACCAGCCGCTTCAGGTGCAGCTCGGTGGCAATGCGCAAGTAGAGATCCAGATCCAGGGCGTTGTGGTGGGTAACAAAAGGCCGCGCCTCCGCCCCGCCGGGGATCACCTGCAACACTGGCGTCTCAATTTCCACAAAACCTCGCTCTTCCAGAGTCTGCCGCAGGGAGCGGATGATCTGGGCGCGGTCGAGCAAGGTCTGCTTGACCTCAGGGTTGACGATGAGATCGACGTAGCGCTGGCGGTAGCGTTTCTCCACATCCCGCAGGCCGTGCCACTTGTCCGGCAGCGGCAACAGCGCCTTGGTTAGCACCTGGTACTCGTCCACCCGCACCGACAATTCCCCTTTTTCGGTGCGCTTGAGGCAGCCCTTGGCCCCCAGCCAATCGCCAACGTCGAGGAGCTTGTCCAGGTTCTTGAAGGCCAGCTCCCCCATCTGCTCCGTCAGCCGTTTCTTGTCTAGATAAAGCTGAATGGTGCCAGAGCGATCCTGCAGGGTAAAGAAGGCCAGCTTGCCCATGACTCGCCGCGCCCGGATCCGACCGGCCACGGCCACCTGCACATCCTCCCGCTCGCCGCCGGGCTCTAGGTCGGCAAACTGCTCCTGCAGCTCGGCAGCCAAGTGGGTAACAGGGAAAGAATAGGCGTAAGGCGGGATCCCTTGTTCCCGCAGGTGTTGGGCTTTTTCCAGGCGGGCGGCCCGTTGGGCGGCTTCGCTGCTGCTGGGGAGGGTAGACATGGCGGTGGATAGGCAATGGACAATGGAAGCCCCGTTAGGGACGGGATTTTTCAGGCTGCCGGCGGTGCGATCGCGTTAGCGGGACGGAGTCCTTTGCCGTGGGAACGCAGCAGCTCCAAAAGGGCTTCGGCCCGTTGGCGTTCTGCCTCAGCGCGCTGTTGTTCCAGAGCAGCCTTTTCTTCGCCGGTGGGCAAAACCTGCCCCTCCCGATCACACCAGCGTAGCCATTCGGTATTCACGACCTCAAAGGATCGCTGCCAGAGGGTTAAGCCCAGCCCGATCGCGTTAGCGGGACGGAGTCCTTTCGCGTTAGCGGGACGGAGTCCTTTCGCGTTAGCGGGACGGAGTCCTTTCGCGTTAGCGGGACGGAGTCCTTTCGCG
>NZ_JANSHN010000011.1:0-17886 GCF_047461655.1 Synechococcus sp. W55.1 | reverse complement strand
TTAGCGGGACGGAGTCCTTTGTCCTCCAGCCATGTGGACGCGAAGGGGACAAACTCACCTCCCCGCCGCTGAAAAAGGGCCAGAGGGGATCCCTGCAGTTCCCTTAGTTGCCGCAAGGGAGAGGCTACGCCCGCTGTGCGATCGTAGACCGCGTAGTAGCTGACGCCGGCGCGGGCATAGTCTTTGCGTTTGCGGCCCAGCTCTTCCCCTTTGCGCTTGGAGACAATCTCAATGACCACATCCGGCGGCTTACCCATCTCCCAGACCAGGTAGGTGCGATCTTCCTTGCGCTCAAAGCTGGCGGGGGGAGCCACCTCCAGGCTGAGCGTCACATCGGGCATCAGGGGGGGCAGTTTGAGGGCAGAGAACAGGCCAATATTGGCTGTGGCCAAAAAGGGGATCAGCTCCCCCGTGTCTTCGGCCTTGGGCTGGAAGGAGGCGTAGAGAGCGCTGGTGAGCAGGCGCTGCAGCTTTTTGGAGAGAATGCTGTCCGCGGGCTCATCATCCTCGATGACCAGGTCGCTGTTCGCGCAGCGGGTGTAGCCTTTATCCGGTGGCGGAGGAAATGCCGTCTCTGGCATCGAGGGCTGGACTGGGCTGGAGGGTGCGGAAACCATGCTCACCGGGATCCCTTGCTGGTGTTGCTAACTACGGACTAGGGCTCAGCTAAGGCTGCTGAGCTGTTTGCCCAGCAGGCGTAGCCTTTTTCGAGGGTAACAAAAGTTTTCGGGAACATGATGGACATGCCACCGAAGCAGCGGATGCCGAGCTTGGCCTTTGGAGATAGGCGCAGCAGAGCCCAGCAGCCGGCGACGGGTGGAAGGCAAGGGGATGTTCACTCTGCGCTCTGGGAACCGGGCACAGCCACCAGCAGGGCTTCCAACACCCGCTGCACCCGACTCAGGCGCAGGCCGTGATCCGACAACACAGGGCTGTTGGGGATGATGGCGTGGCGAAACCCCAGTTTGCTGGCTTCTTTCAAGCGCTGCTCCAACTGGGCCACCGGGCGCACCTGCCCCCCCAGTCCCACCTCGCCAATCAGGACTGTAAAAGGATCCACCTGTCGATCCCGGAAGCTGGCGGCCACGGCCACTGCTACCCCCAAGTCGGCAGCTGGCTCGGCTACCTGAATACCGCCGGCAGAGGCGATGTAGGCATCGTATTTGGAAAGAGGGATCCCCACCCGTTTTTCCAGCACGGCCAAGATCTGCAAAAAGCGGTTGATTTCAATGCCGGTTGAGGTGCGGCGGGGGGAACTGTAGCTGGTGGGGCTGACCAGGGCCTGCACTTCCACCACCAAGGGGCGGGTGCCCTCGCAGGCAACGATGGTGGCTGTTCCGGGCATGGCCTGATCCCGGCTGCTCAAGAAAAGCTGAGAAGGATTGTCCACCTCCACCAAGCCGGATGCGGCCATCTCGAAAACCCCAATTTCCTGAGCGGCCCCAAAGCGATTTTTGACGGCGCGCAACAGGCGGTGGCTTTGGAAGCGATCTCCCTCGAAATACAAGACCGTGTCCACCAGATGCTCCAGCACCTTCGGCCCGGCCAGGGATCCGTCTTTGGTAACATGGCCTACAATCAGCAGAGCCACCCCCAGTTTTTTGGCCAGCCGCATTAACAGGCCGGTGCATTCCCGCACCTGGGAAACGGATCCCGGCGCCGAGGTGAGTTGCCCCCAGAAGATGGCTTGGATGCTGTCGATCACCGCCACCTGCGGTTGCAGAGCCTGGATCTCCGCCACGATGGCCTCCAGGTCGGTCTCGGCCAAGAGGTAGAGCTGCTCGCTTTCCACCCCCAGCCGCTCGGCGCGTAGCTTGATCTGCTGGGCTGATTCTTCCCCCGACACGTATAAGATGGGCCCGCTCTTGGCCAGGTGGGCAGCGCTCTGCAGCAGCAGGGTGCTCTTGCCAATGCCCGGATCCCCGCCAATCAACACCAGGGATCCCGACACAATGCCACCTCCCAACACCCGGTCAAACTCGCCATAGCCGGAGGAGAGGCGAGGGTGGCGATCTGAGGAGACCTGGGAGAGGGGGAGGGCCGACCGGGGGATCCCATTGGCGCGGTTGGACCTAGGAGCGAGGGCTTGGGCCCGTGGGGACTTGGCCGCTGGGGCGACGACCACTTCCGTCAGGGTGTTCCAGGCGCCGCAATGGTCGCAGCGGCCCAAAAACTTGGCATAGCGCTCGCCGCACTGGCTGCACTCCCAGACGGTTTTGGCCTTGGCCATAGCCGGGGACTCCTAGGCCTGGGGAGCAGCGGCGACAGGGAGGGGCACCTCCGGCAAGACCAGGGATCCGCACTGGGCGTGGTGGCGCAGCAGATGGTCGCAGAGGACCAGGGCCACCATCGCCTCCACCATCGGCACTGCCCGCGGCAAGACACAGGGATCGTGGCGTCCCCGCGCCGCCAAAACCGTCTCTTGCCCATTGAGGGTGACGGTGTTTTGAGGCTGGCGAATGGTGGCAGTGGGCTTAAAGGCTACCCGCAGGACGATGTCTTCGCCGTTGCTGATGCCCCCCTGGATGCCGCCGGAGCGGTTGCTGCGGGTGCGCCAGCCGCCGGGGGTCATGTAAAACTCGTCGTTGTGCTGCTTGCCCGTCAGGTAGGTGCCGGCAAACCCCGAGCCAATCTCAAACCCCTTGCTGGCTGGCAGGGACATCACCGCCTTGGCCAAGTCGGCCTCCAGCTTGTCAAACACCGGGGATCCCAGCCCGCGCGGCACGTTGCGGGCCACACATTCCACCACTCCCCCCAGCGAATCCCCTTCCCGCGCCGCCTCTTCGATTTTTTGGATCATCGCTGCTGCCGCTTCTGGATCGGGGCAACGGACGATGTTGGCTTCCACCTGCTCTGCCGTCACCGAAGCGGGATCCACCTGGGCTTCCACATCTTTTACCCGCTGCACGTAGGCCAGGATCTCCACCCCTGCCGCTAGGCGCAGGATCTTCTTGGCAATGGCCCCGGCAGCCACCCGGCCAATGGTTTCTCGCGCTGAGGCCCGTCCTCCCCCCTGCCAGTTGCGGATGCCGTACTTGGCTTGATAGGTGGCATCGGCATGGGAGGGGCGGAAGGTGGTGGCCATTTCGCTGTAATCCTGGGGGCGGGCATCCTGGTTGCGTACCAGGATGTGGATGGGGGTGCCAAGGGTGAGGCCCTGGAAGACTCCCGAAGTGATCTCGCAGCGATCGGCTTCCTGGCGCGGCGTGGTGATGGAGCTCTGGCCAGGGCGACGCCGATCCAGCTCCGCTTGAATGTCGGCCTCGCTCAAGGGCAGGCGGGGCGGGCAGCCATCCACCACCACCCCCACCGCCCCCCCGTGGGACTCGCCATAGGTGGTCACGCAAAACAGGACACCGAAGGAGTTGCCGTTGGCCATGGGATCCCCAAGCAAGAAGCCGTTACTCGCAGGCGGCTGGGAGAGACTGTTTTCTATTCTGCACTAGGGGAGTGGCGGGCAGTGCGGTGCAGCTGGCGGCAGCCGGCAATTCCCCGCAACACCAGGTGGGGATCCCAGCGCAGCTCTGGGTCAAGCGGGCCCAAGTGAGGGTGGAGCCACTTTCCATCCCCGCCGGTCAGCAGCAGGGGGCCTTGGGGAAAGCGGCGACGCCAGTCGGCAATGAACTCGCGCAAGCCAGCCAAGAGGGTGTGGAGGATGCCGCTGCGGATGGCAGCCACGGTGTCGTTGGCCCAGCGAGGGGGCAAGGGATCCTGCGGATCCCACTGCACTTTGGGCAGCAGGGCTGTGTGATCAGCCAACGCCTGCGCCTGCAACCCCAGGCCGGGCAAGATGGCCCCTCCCACCAGGGATCCTTCAGAGTCAGCTCCTGTGAGGGTCAGGGCAGTACCCGCGTCGATGACCAAACAGGGCCAGCCGTAGTGGATCCCAGCAGCCCACAGGGCCAAAGCCCGATCCAGCCCCAACCCCGGGTAGGGATCCCGCAGCGGCACCTGCGACAGCTCCAACTGATGCACCCAGGGCGATGCTGGCGGCAGGGGGGCAGAGCCCACAGGAGCCAGCCACAGCTCTGTCTGCTGCGGCCAGGACAAGGGCTGGTGGGCAGGAAACTGCTCCACCTTCACCAGGGTCTCCCCCACAAACCAGCCCCAGCGCACGTGAGTGTTGCCCAGCACGGCTGCCAGCCATTCACGACAGCGGTGCGAAGCGCTGAGATCTGCCCCCTCCTCAAAACTCATGCAGCAGCTCTGCCTCCACGCGAAACAGCTCCACCGGCTGGTCGGCAGGGATCCCGGCCAACCTCTTAGCGGTAGCAAGCTGCCATTCTGTCGTCAAAGCCTCTCCCGGCAGCAACACCGCTCCCCGGGTTCCAGAGCGGACAAATAGGCCCATGCGGGTGGGATCCACCTGCTCCACAGCGGCAAAAGGACTCCGTCCCGCCGACGCAATGGGCACCACCCGCCGCACAATGGCTACCTGAATGGAGGCCGACTCCAGCTCCCCGGGTTGCAGAGGTACGTAGCGCCAATCGCGGGTGACTGCCCCCACCGCCGCCCGGATGGTGGCCCTGGCCAGATCCTCACCGCTGGGATCCAAGCTGCCCCAGCAGCCGCGGGGCCGACCCTCTGTACTCACCGTTACAAAAACCCCCGCAGAGCGCCGCCAGTGGGGCGGGATCTCCTCTGGAGGTGGCAGCACCTGGCCGGTGGCGAAGTAGTAGGCAATGGCCTGACGCGCCAGCGCCGGCAGGGTGTCAGGGAGAGGTTGTCGCCGGCTGGGAGAGGGGATCCCTGCTGATCGCGTTAGCGGGACGGAGTCCTTATTGAACTCCGTCTCGCCCGTGCGGTTGTGCCAGCGGTGCGGACCACCCACGGATCCCGTCCACAAGCCCAGCCCCGCAGCCAGGAGCAGGCCGAGAAGACCCAGCAATCGAACCGTGAAGTGAACTCGGCAGGTGAACACCCAAGAGAATCCCGTTGGTGGTCACAACAACCGTACTCTAAAAGCTACGCCCTCTCTGCTGCAAATACTTGAAAACGGTGTTCAAATCCTTGTCGCCGCGCCCAGAACAGTTGACCACCACCCGCTGCTGAGGGCCGAGCTGTGGGGCCAAAGTTTTCAGGTAGGCCAGCGCATGGGCCGTCTCCAGCGCGGGGATGATCCCTTCCAGCCGCGACAGCAGCAGCAACGCCTCTACGGCCTCATCATCGGTGGCAGCGTAGTACTCGGCTCGTCCAATTTCTTTCAGATAGCTGTGCTCGGGCCCTACACCGGGGTAATCCAAGCCGGCGCTGATGGAGTGGGCCTCCTGCACCTGCCCTTCTTCATCCTGCAGTAGGTAGCTCATGGCTCCATGCAGGACTCCAATCCGACCGCGGTTGAGGGTGGCAGCGTGGCGGGGCGTGTGCAGCCCTTCTCCGGCGGCTTCAATGCCGATCAGCCGCACCCCTGGATCCCGGACAAACTCGTTAAACAGGCCCAGGGCATTGGATCCGCCTCCCACACAGGCCAGCAACACATCCGGCAGCCCTCCCCATTTTTCCTGGCACTGCTGCCGCGTCTCCTGGCCAATGACATCGTGAAAGGCCCGCACCAGCTTCGGGTAAGGGTGGGGCCCCGCCACCGTGCCGATGACGTAGTGGGTGGTCTCCACGTTGGTTACCCAGTCGCGGATGGCCTCGGAGAGGGCGTCTTTGAGGGTGCGCGTGCCCGATTCCACTCCCCGCACCTCAGCGCCCAAAAGGCGCATTCGCTGCACGTTGGGGGCCTGCCGCTCCATATCCAGTGCCCCCATGTAGATAACGCATTCCAGCCCAAAACGAGCACACACGGTTGCCGTGGCCACCCCATGTTGCCCGGCGCCGGTCTCGGCGATCACCCGTCGCTTGCCCATGCGCACCGCCAGCAGCACTTGGCCAAGGGCGTTGTTAATTTTGTGGGCGCCGGTGTGGTTGAGATCTTCCCGTTTGAGGTAGATCTGCGGGCCGCCGTAGTATTCGGTTAGCCGCTGGGCAAAGTAGAGGGGGCTGGGCCGCCCAACAAAATCCCGCAACAGGTTGTGAAACTCGGCGCGAAAGTCGGGATCCCGCCAGTGATGCTCAAAGGCTTCCTCCAGCTCCGTTAGGGCGCTCATCAGGGTTTCCGGCACAAACCGACCCCCAAACGGCCCAAACCGCCCCTGGGGATCTGGACGCACCTGCGGGTCAAGGGGATCCAAAACACGAGGGGGAGAAGCAAGAGGAGCTGAGGTCATGGCAAAATCCGTCCGGGCCTTGCAGCCTGCAATAAGAGATTGAGACGAGCTTTCCCATTCTACAGAAGTTGGGAACTCGAGAAGGGGGGGTGGCCAACCTCTCCTCTCTTTTCCTGCCGTTCTCCCCCAACAGGGATCCCGAACAATTGTCTTTGAACAGGGGGCTTCCAAGGATTTTTAAGATGAGGCCGTCAGGTTTGGGTGGCCTATAGACGAACATCTACAAGAGTTGCTGCGGCAAGAAGATCAAAAAAGAGCGGATGCAGAAATTCGTCGTACCTATGTCCTTTCTCAAAAGTCTCAGGGGGTGGCGATCTTTTTGTCCATTCTGCTTGCTTTTGCAGCCTACATTTACACGCGGCGGTGGAAAGCTCTGATGATCTTTCTGGGGTGGTGTCTCTTCATCGGCGTGTTGTTTAGCGACGAAGAAGGAGAGGTTTCTCTCCCTGGGCTGTTTCTGGCCTCTACCTGGGCAGCGGTAGACAATTGCAGCGCTATCCAGCGGGCAAGAGAAGACATCGAACGGCTGCGCTCCGGCCAAAACCCTGACGCCAATCGGCAAACTTAAACTTGGTCAACAAAATAATGGCCCAAAAATCAACACTTTATTTCAAACTCTCGAAAAAGATGCCATATCCACTATTTCAAGTGGCACCCAGATACAAGCGACGCAACCGGCCCATTCTCAACGGCAGTGAAACTTGGATTCCCGTTCCCCTTGTCTTTTGGGAAAGAGCCTGGACAAACCAAATTCTGTCCCCCTAGGAGAGGGGCTGGGGGTGAGAGAGCTTAGGATGGCTACAGAGTGGAACCATCAAAGCCATGAAGTCTGCTGCTCGCCTAGCTTGTCTGCTTGCCGGACTGATTCTGGGGGCAGGGATCCCAGTCATTGCTCCCGCCCCCGCCCTTCCCGTTGCCCAAGCCGGTTTCCGGCCCTATCTCAATGCCCGTTTCGGCTACCGCATCGACTACCCGGCAGACTTTATCCCGCAAGGGGAATCCGACAATGGCGACGGCCAAGTGTTCCTCGGTCAAGACGGGGCTGAGCTGCGGGTTTGGGGTGGGTACAACATTTTTCAAGAAACCCCTGCCAGCGCCCTGCAGGAAGAGCTGCAGCGCAGCCGGGAAAACCAACGCCGGGTTACTTACCAAGCTGTTGGCCGGGATTTCTTTGTGGTCTCCGGCTACGAGCCCGTTCGTGTCAGCGGTGCGGAGCCCTTTGGCCAGCGGATTTTCTATCTCAAAACAGTTGTCCGCCCTTCGCTGCAAGCTGGCTTTGAGTTCGTGTACCCGGCCAGCCGGCGCGAGCGCTATGACCGAGATGTGGAAGCTATAGCCCGTTCCCTGCGCCTTGCCGATCCCTGAGCTAGACCCAAGTTGGGGCATGATCGTAGGGATCCCTGGCAAAACCCAATGGCCGAGAGACCGCTGGATAGTTGGCTGCAGGAACGCATGCGGGTTGTTGGCCTGTCTTCTTGGCGGGCTTTACAGGCCCAGGCCGGGATCAGCCGCCGCGCCCTTGATCAGGTGCGCCAGGGGAAGTGGGGATCCCTGCGCCTGGAGCAACTGCAAAAGTTGGCTGCCGCTCTGCAGTGGGATTTGGGATCCCTACTGCGCCTCAACGGGAATGACAAAATGGGAGCCACCGATTCCTCAGAAGTCCTCTTCTCTCTGCTGCAGCCGCTGCTGACCAGCTACCCCACCGTCCGCCAGATTGCCCAGCGCAAGCCCGATTGGCCGGCCCAAAACGTGACAGCTCTGTTTCGCTCCTTAGACGCTCTGCTGCAGCGCTGGGGGTATGAGCCCATCGGCAACCCTCTGGAGTCCGTCCCCTTTGATCCGCAACTGCATCAACCGGATCAGCTGGATATTCAAAAGGGGGATCCCGTTTACATTCGCTTTGTCGGCTACCGTCGGGGAGATCACATCCTTTGCCCGGCCAAAGTCAGCCGCTCTCTGCCCGGAGGATTGAGCTGATGGCATCCCCACCTCCAAAGCTCCTGGTTACAACGCTGGCCATCGATTTTGGCACCAGCAACACCGTGGTCGCCGGCTGGGATCCCGCCCAAGCAGTGCCCCGTCTCCTCACTCTTCCCGGCCTCTCTCGCCCAGACCACTCGGCTATTCCCAGCTTGGTCTACGTGAAGGGAAAAGGCCAGCTCCTGGTGGGGGAAACCGTGCGCGCCGGTCGGTGGGGGGCAGTGGATCCGCAACGGCTGTTTCAGGGGTTTAAGCGGGACTTGGTGGCGGAGTTTGTCCCTCCGCCGCGAGTTCTAGATGGAGAGCGCTACGACGCCGAGAGGGTGGCCCAAGCTTTTTTGCAGACGGTGATGGAAGCTGTCCCGAAAGAACACCTGCAGCCGCAACAGCTGGTGTTCACCGCCCCTGTCGGCTCTTTTGAGCGCTACCTCAATTGGCTGCGGGGAGTGGCCAGTGCCTGTGGCTGGGATCCCGTTCAAATTGTCGATGAAGCCACGGCAGCAGCCCTGGGCTATGCGGTTGGCCAGCCGGGATCCCTAGTGCTGGTGGTGGATTTCGGCGGCGGTACCTTGGATCTCAGCTTGGTGCGCACCCTCGCTCCCCAAGCGGGTAGCCCTGTCCTCAAAGCGGAGGTGATCGCCAAGGCCGATGCCTATGTGGGCGGGGTGGACATCGACATTTGGATTGCCGACTACCTACTGCAGCAACTGGGGCTAAGCCGACAGCAAATTGGAGCTCTGGGCTGGCTCAACCTCCTGGAGCAGGCGGAACAGCTCAAGATCGCCCTTTCCACTCAGATGGAAGCGGTGGGCAGTTGGTTTGACGACGAAGCCCTCACTGCCCATGAGTTGAAGTTAAGCCGGCAGGAGCTGGAAGAGATCCTGGAAGCTCGTCAGCTTTTGGATCAAATCCGCCAGTGCCTAGACGACGTTCTCCTCACCGCCCAGGCGAGGGGATTGGGCAAGAACCAAATTGAGCAGGTGCTCTTGGTGGGAGGAAGCTCCCAACTGCCAGTAGTACAAGATCTGCTCCGCTCCTACTTCGGCAAAAAGAAAGTGCGCTGCGAACGCCCCTTCGATGCTGTGGCCCTGGGCGCCCTGCAGGTGGGCCGCCAGGTGAAGTTGGAGGATCGCCTGCACCACAGCTACGCCATCCGCCTCTGGGATCCCTTGCAGAAAAGCTACATCTACTACCCCCTCTTCGAACAGGGCAGCCCCTATCCCTGCCGACGGGCTGAGCCCTTGATCCTGCAAGTGGCCAACGACGGACAAACGGAGATTCGCCTAGAGGTGGGAGAAGTGGCCCAGGTAGTCCAGTCGGAAGTGGTTTACGACGAGCTGGGGCGGATGAGCAGCCGGCAGCTCACCCGGCAAACCGATTTCCGATCCCTAGCTCCTCTTGGATCCCTGCCCATTCGCCTCAGCGAGACGGAGTCCTTACCGGTTTGTCTGGCCCGTTTGCAGCCCCCTGGCCGCGTGGGAGAGGATCGCCTTCGCGTCGAATTTGCCATTGATAGCTCGCGGCGCTTGTTGGTCACCATCACCGACCTGCAAACTCAGGCGCTCTTGGCAGAGGCCCAGCCTGTAGCCACCTTGAGTTAAGAGACGAAAGTAGAGAGAAGAGAGCGTCTTCACTGCAACGGAAGACAAAGAAAGCAATGTAAAGGGCACGACATGGCCACGATTCCCAACTCTCATCTCCCCTTGTGAGAGAGGGGTCGGGGGCTTGAGGAGAGTAGAGAGCGGTTGCGCCGACGGCGTGGGGTCTCAGGGGAAGGATCTCAATCATTGATATTGTTGATATTGATTATTGATTGAGAATGGCTGCATATCCAGTGATCTCTGTAGCGACTTGATGAATAATCTGAGCGATGGGATATGAATCTGATTTGCGTTTAACTACACTTCTTCTCTTGAGCTACCTTGGGAACAAATCTTGCTCTTGTCACCACCGACCCATTTTGCCCGTCCTCCCCTCGACTTTATTCCGCCCGCCTATAGCGCCTGGGTGCTACGGCTCGTCCACGGGATCCTGCCCCTGCTCTTGCGGGTGAGGGTGCGGCGCTGGCTTCCTTCCGGCATTGCCAAAATCGAGGCCACAGGGGCGGAGATCTTGGCGCGGCTCTACCACCAGTTCCAGGAGGGTCAAATTCGCCTAGTCCTGGCTTTCCGACATGTGGAGGTGGATGACCCGCTGGTGGGCCTGTACGTTCTATCTCGCCTGGTGCCCGAAGCCGCCCGTCGACAAGGGATCCGCCTTCGAGAACCCCTTCACGCCCATTTTCTCTACGACCGGGGCATGCCCCTCTGGGGAGGGGAATCGCTGGGGTGGCTGTTGTCTCGCCTGGGCGGGATCCCTATACGCCGCGGTCGGAGGGTGGATCGGGTGGCGCTAAAGGCGGCCCGGCAACTGCTCCTGGATGGGCAATTTCCCTTTGCAATCGCCCCAGAAGGAGCCACCAACGGCCACAGCGAACGGATCAATCCCCTGGAACCGGGAATGGCTCAGCTGTGCTTTTGGTGCGCCGAGGACCTGGCCAAAGCTGGTCGCTCAGAGACCGTCATTTTGCTGCCCATCGGGATTCGCTACTACTATACGGATCCCTCCTGGACAAAGCTGGAGCGCCTGCTGGGGCGCCTTGAGCACCTGAGTGGGTTGACCCCTCCAAAGCCAGAGCCTGGATCCCCCAAGAGCCCCAACCTTCGCTGCGCCCGGCGGATTTGTCGCTTGGCCCAGCACCTCCTGGAACAACTGGAAGCCTTCTACGACCTACCTCCTTTTGTCTCCGAAAGAGATGATAAAGAGCCACCGCTAGAGCAGAGGCTAGCCCCTGGCCACTTCAACGCTCGCCTGGGGCGGCTGCTCCACAAAGCTCTGGAAACTGCGGAGACCTACTTCGGCCTATCTCCCCAGGGAGATTGGAACAGCCGTTGCCGCCGCATTGAAGAAGCCGCCTGGATCCAGATTTACCGAGAGGAATTGCGGCGCCCTGGATCCCTGTCTCCCCTGCAGCGGGGTTTGTTGGACTGGAAGGCCCACCAGGCAATGCTCTACCTACAGCACATGCGCTTGGTGGAAAGCTGCGTGGCGGTGGAGGAAGAGTATCTGCTGAGCAAACCCTCCTTTGAGCGGCTGGCGGAAACCGCCCTCATCCTATTTGATGTGCTGGCCCGCCTCCGAGGGGAATCCTACCCGGCCCGCCCCCGCCTAGGTTGGCGGGGGGTTCATGTAACCGTTGGGGATCCCATCTCCGTTAGCGAGCGGTGGGAGCAGTACCGCCAAGGCCGCCAGGCAGCCATGCAAGCGGTTCTGGAGTTGACTCGTTTCCAGTTTTTTCCAGTTTCTAGGGATCCCCCAAAGGGGGAACCAGCTTAGGTGAGAAGCCTGGCACTACTGCCGAGAGACTGCTGAAAGATAAACCACCTTCCCATCATAGAACAGAGCTGAGCCTTGGTCGCCCCGCTGAGACTCTGCCCGGTACTCCTGACCTTCGCCCACTGTGGTCACGGCTTCCCAGGGCCATTGAGTTACGTCAGTCCAGTACTGGAGAACATCCTCAACAGTGGCCTTGGTTGGCGAACTCGTTTTGCGGAGAGCCTCTAGGGACAGCCCGGCCACCAGGCGAGGCCACAGCCGGCTACATGTTTGCGCCGTTCCAAAGAGATCCAGCGAGCGCACACGGCCATCCAGGGCAATGGCTAGGCCAGTTGCCCCCTCAACGTAGGTGATGTCCTTGCGGAACTCTTCGATCTCCTGCTCGTAAGCCTCATAAGCAGCGCTGAGGGCGCTGGTCGGGGAGATGATATTAAGCTCCTGGTGAAGACGGGCAACGGTGTTCCATACCCCTCCTTGGTTGGAATAATGGCCCATCTTCTTTTTCAGCGACTCGTAGACACCCCTCTTCAGTTCGTACCGCAATTTGTTGGAGACAAAGCGCTCCGCATCCCTCATCTCGCGAGACAGGAAGTGCCACCTCCCAGCTTCCACACAGGAAACAGGTATTGTGACCTTGCTTTTCGGCTTGATGAGAACGGTGGTATTCAGGACACGGTTTTGTTTAGCCCCCATCAGCTCTTGCCCCTCTATCAGCAGCAAGAGAGACTCACTGTGGTTTTCCACAGCCAGGTAGGGCACTGCTCCAGCCTCGCTCACCTCGGTGATGGTTGCTTCCTGGGTTTGCAGTTCTGGAAGGCGATAGGCAACTTCCTGCTCCCCCTGAGAAAAGAGAGGGAAAACCTGGAAACTGCCCTCTTGAATGGGATCCCCAATACGCAGGGTTGGAAAGTTAAGGCTGGCCATCGACTCCTCCTTCTCGTTGAAGTTGCAAGGGTGTTGCGGAAGCTGCCCTTCCCCTTGTTGGCTTGGGATCAGCTCGCCGGATCCTGCTCCAATCTAAAGTCCTTTGGAAATGCTCCCTTCCTAAAAAAAAGAGGTGAGGGGACAGCCTTCGCCTTTCGGGACTCTGGTAGCGCGGATGGAAATCATCCTGACCAAAAGAGAGGGATCCCTAAAAAAGGGATCCCTGCCTCACCATCTGGGGTTGATCTCTATTCTGAAATCAATCGAAATGAATCAGCACCAATGAGTATCAAACACTCCAGGCCTAGTCGCGCTCAATATACAGAAAGAGCACTGCCATGCCTACCGCAGGAAGCAGCCAGCCGACAATCGGGACGAAAATCCAAGGAAGATAAGCAGCAGCGTAAGAACCGGTCATGATTTTGCTCCTCTCAAGTGATGTGACAAACTTGACAACTAATTCACCAGCCCTCGAAAGATGGCGTCGATCCCGGCAAAGTTCTCCAGCAGGAAATAGGCAGCGAACACGCCACCCATACCTCCCAAGAAAAATCCTGCCGTCAGATCCCCCCAACCCCGAGCTGTAGCCAGAGGAGCGGCCCCCGGCGTCTCCGGCTTGTTTCCGAAGGTAACGCTGCCATAGGCCGACATACAGGCGGTTCCCAGCAGCACAATCGCCATCGCCGTGACCAGCCCGCCCAAGTTAGCTGCCTCAGGATAATCCCGCAGCGGCCCCAGCACAATTTCCGGCCCCACCAAGAAATATCCATGGGCCAGCCCAATTTCCAGCCCCCGCAATAGCGGCGACAGGCCAGGACGGTTGATGGGAAGATTGTTGATAAACAGACGGGTGACAGGAGAATCGCTGATGGGCGTCGAAAGATGCCCCTCGCAGGGATCGTCGTTAAAGGTGCGAATGTAATCCATGTCCGAAAGTCCTGCCTGGAATTTTGCGATTCATTCTACGGGGCCTAAGTTACCTTCTCGGCAACTGCCATCCGGATCGTTAAAAAAGTTCATGCTCTCTTAACACAGAGATAGCTCTTGTGACATCCTCTCAACACTCACCCTAACAACCAGTTGGCTGTCTTGTAGTGGAAATCCTTGCGCTGATTGGCTACTTTGAGATGGGCCTTCGCCACTCGCCTTAAGGCTTTCTTACGGCGGTTTGACCCTTGCTTCTTGCGGGATAATGACCGCTGTAATCTCTGTAACCGCTTTTGTGCTTGGCGATAATACTGGGGAACTGGAACAGACTCCCCTGCATTGGTCACCAAAAAGGATTTCAACGTGATGGGTAGCCCCGGAAAAAGTGGTAGATACAACAGCATCGAAAGGCCTAACTGAATTCAGCTAGGCCATAAAAACCATGCGGCTTTGTACCCCTACCTATTGCGGGCTACTACCAGACTAACAGACTAAAAACCTCAAACTTACAGGCTCGAGCCCAAGCCCACATAGGAGCCATAGAAGAAAAGCCCAACTACCGTGAGCACACCCAAACCGGCAACCACGGCCACTATCCACAAAGGGATCCTTGCTTGACTGGTCATAGCAACTGGTCTCCAAAAGAACTAAAGACGGAACTAGCAGCAATTACATTTTCGGTAATAAGGGAACAAAAGCTGGCCAAAATCCAACTGTATCCCTTGCCAGCCCCTTTCAACTCTAAGAAGAGCAGAGTGGGATCCTGGCCTCAGTTGAGAAAGTAGCTGGAGAACAACAGCCCAACCACAAACACCAGCAGCAAACCCAGGTAAAGGGAAGTGCGGTTTAGCTCCACCGGTTGGGAGTTGGGATTCCTTTCGGGTTGATCAGCCATTGGGTTCACCGTTGAATAAACTGCATTGCAGCAATAGCTCCCAAGAAGAAAACAGTTGGGATCGCCAAGGTATGTACCGCCAGCCAACGGACGGTAAAAACAGGGTAAAAAACGGGTTCATCAGATTTAGTGGCCATAGATATCACCCTACGCAAAAAGCTCAATCAACTTACAAATTGCAACAACGAATAGTCCACTTACCCACGGGCACTCCTAGCGAGTCAGCCTCTCCAGCTCCTCCAGAGCATTGAAGCGATCGCTAACGATCGGCAACTCCTGGCGCTCTGCCGTGAAATACTCATTGGGGCGCGGGGTGCCAAAAATATCATAGGCCAGGCCAGTGCTCACAAAAAGCCAGCCTGCCAAAAACAAAGCGGGAATGGTCAGGGCGTGAATAACCCAGTAGCGGACACTGGTAATGATATCGACAAAAGGTCGCTCTCCGGTGCTGCCAGCCATGAAACTCCTCCCTAGGGTAGGGGCAAAAGTGCTTTCTGAACTTTCTGAGTCTATAACACAATGATAAGGATTTGGATGCACAACTACAAGTTACGAGACCCTTGCTTAGGCCCTTTGCTGTCAAGCCGGATCCCGTCTTGCATAGGTAAAATCTCCTAAGGGATCCCTGCGGCGAACCTTCTTACCCGAGTTTTCAGAATCTCACTGCCAAAGGGCGCAATCCCAAGGGGCATCGAGGGCTTGAGGATGGGGCGGAAGTTTGAGATAAGCTGGCCCTGAGGGGATGTTGTTGGAACAGGAGTGACAGCTATGCGGTGCTCGTGGCCCCTAGCTCTGAGCTTGTGTTGGACGCTGGGCTGGTCGGGTGTCAGCTTGCCGGCTTGGTCCCAAGGGGTGGAGCAGCAAGCCTCGCTGGCCTGGACCGACCCCTACGTGGCGGCTCTGGAACGTCAGACAGATGTGGTGATCACCCAAGAACCCCTGTCAGCCACCCTGACCCGTCTGGAATTGGCCCAGTGGCTGACGGAGTTTTTCGGCTACATTCCCAATCCCAACCAGGTGCAGGAGATTCGCGACCTGGAGCCCAACACCCCCGACTATTGGACTGCCCAAGCCGTGCTGCAGGCGGGGGCCATGCGCCTATACGAGGGCAACGAGTTTCGCCCGCAAGGGGATATCACCCACCTGGAAGCCCTGGCCATTTTGGTGCGGGCTCTGCAATTGCCTGCTCCCACCCAGGCCGACATTGAGCGCTGGATGGCTCTGTACACCGATGCGGCTGATGTGCCGGAGGTAGGGCGGGCTTTTGTGGCCATGGCAGGCGAAGCGGGGCTGCTGGTGAATGTGCCGGATCCAGCTCGTCTTCAGCCCAATCGCGTGCTGAGGCGAGCAGAAGGGGCGGTGTTGTTGCATCAGGCCCTGGTGTATCGCGGTCAGCTTCCGCCCTTGCCACCCCCTGTGGCCCAGTTGCGTCCCTCCCCAGCCCGGGTGGCCGAGACTGTCCAACCCGAAATCTTCCAAACGCGGATCACTCCCGAGGGAGGAAGTGTTCCTGCAGGGGGAACCTTGACCATTGAAGCGCAGGCCACTCCCAACGGCAGGGCTACGGTTGATATCGGCGGCGTGGTTCAGGGTCTGCCGATGCAGGAGGTGCAGCCCGGCTACTACCGCGCAGTTTATAGCCTTGGTCCTCAGGATGCCGTCTTTGGCCCCGACATCAGTATTCAGTTGACCCTCAATGGCGTCAGTACCCGCGTTCAACGGCGGCTACCTCAACTGGCCTTGGGCAATGTTGCTCCTCCGCCAGTGGAATCAGTATTTCCGCCCCCAGCTCCTCTGCCGCAGCCAGCCCCTCTGACTGCAGCCAGCAATCGCTATCCGCGCATTGAGGCCATTCGCTTGGATCCCCAGCGCGACTTGGTGGAAGGGGACATTCTCACCATTGCCATTTGGGGGGAATCTGGAGGGATCGCCCAGTTTGATCTGGGGAATCTGGCCCTGAACCAGCCGATGCGGGAGGTACGACCCAACCACTACGAAGGCACCTACGTGGTAGCCCCCACCCACCAGGCCAACAATCCCACCTTGAGGATTGTGCTCACCAAGGACGGCCTCAGCCAGGAACATCGGGAGATTTTTCCTTTTTCCATCGATGGCTCCAGAGGAACCCGCTCCACCATTCAGCCGGTTTCCGCACCCGTCGCCACGGGACTGCCCCAGATTTTCAGTGTCACCACCAACAGCACCAATCTGCGCATGGGAGAAATTCTCAAAGTCACCATGCGAGGGGATCCAGGGGGGCGGGCTGCTTTTCGGATTGTTGGGGTAACGCCGGAAGTCGAAATGCGGGAGGTGGCGCCGGGCCTATACGAAACCCAACAGCAGTTGCCCTTCAACATGCAGCCGGTCAACAACGGCATCATCGAGGTGATTTTGCAAAGAGGGGGCCAAAAGACCACCCAAACCAGCCCCTCGCCCATTACCATCGCCCCTTAGCGGGATCCCTGCAAAGGGTCAACTAAAATCAGGGTATTGTAGATTTGTTAACAAAACGTGCGGAGTTCCCCACCCTCTGTAGAGTGGGGATGGATAGCACCACCGGATCGGTTGTTCGGGGGATAAAGCCCTCAGAACTAGGATAGAGTGTGCACATGGCAACAAGAAGGCAGACCTTTCGACTGTATCCCAGCAAAGCACAGGAAAAGGCTTTGCTCGAGGCCCGTCGCCTGCACTGTTATCTTTACAATGCTTGCATTGCCCATCGGGAAACCGAGTACCACCTCCACCGCCGAACGGTGACCTACCTGGAACAGCAGAACCTACTCCCCGAATTCAAGCAGGTGTGGGTGGAGTTTGCCCAACTGAACTCCCAAGCCCTGCAAGCTACCGTCAAGCGGGTGGATTATGCTTACCAAAGGTTCTTTCAAGGACTGAGTAGGAAGCCGAGGTTCAAGTCCATTCGCCGGTATTCAGGCTGGACGTATCCTGCCCGGTCGGGGTGGAAGGTCAACAGCACGGGGAAGCACGGCACCGTAACGCTGAATGATGTGGGCATGACCCTCAAGATGCGGGGCAAGGCTAGGAACTGGGGTGTGCCCACTACGCTGACCCTTGTTTACAAGCTGTCCCGACGGCAGTGGTTTGCGTCGTTGACGGTGGAGGTGGCGATACCTGAACCTAAGTTTGGTTCACAGTCGGATTTGCAGTACGAATCTATAGTTGCCTATGACTTGGGTACAGAGACCGCCCTGACCCTGTTTGATGGGGCTGAGTTTCAGAAGATCGCCAATCCCCGCTTTACCCAGAGAAGTGAGGCGAAGATACGCAAGCTTGCCAAGTTGAAGCGATGCAAGCGCGCTCCGAAGAAGGGGGTGAAAGCGTCCCGTCGTTGGCGGAAAATCCATCAGCGGGAATCCCGACTCAAAGCCAAAGTCGCCCGTCAGCGCAAAGACTGGCAACACAAAGTGACATCAGAGATAGCTTGTCGTTATGGCGAAGCGCTCCGCGCCGCCATAGGCGAACGGCGTAACGGAGAAGTTGCATGTCAAAGGGATGACCCGCAAGGGTGGGAAGCGCAAGGCAGGGCTAAACAAGTCTATTCTGTCGGTGGGGTTC